>CAYQWD010000065.1:0-9858 GCA_964420955.1 uncultured Paludibacter sp.
CTGAAAAAAAGGAAAAATTAAGAAAGAAAATTGTAAATTGCAAATGATTAAATCGTAAATACTATAATGACTCATCGTGAACGTTTTTTGGCAACCATTGCACTTCAACCTGTCGACCGACCAGCATCGTGGTTGGGTTTACCTGTGCCTTCAGCAATTCCGGAATTACTTCGTTATTTTCAGGTAAGTTCGGTTGATGAATTAAAAATTAAGCTTGATGATGATATTTACCCAATAGAAGTTCCATACAATTTTCCTCCAACCAATCACATTGCCTGTGCGTTTAAATTTGCCAAAACAGCGCATGATGATAAACCCGATGAACGCACACTGACTGCACCCGGTTTTTTTGAGGATTATGATGATCCGGCTGATGTGGAGAAATTTCCATGGCCTGATCCGGCTCTTTATCTTGATGTGGAAGAATCGCATCGACGTGCCATGGCAATTAATCCCGATTATATTCGGATGGGAGTTATGTGGAGTGCTCATTTCCAGGATGCCTGTGCTGCTTTTGGCATGGAAAAAGCATTGATGGTTATGCTCGTTAATCCGGAAATGTTCAAAGCAGTTATCGATAAAATTACTGACTTTTACCTGAAAGCCAACGAAATTTTCTACGAAGCAACCAAAGGTTATCTGGATGCAGTGCTGATTGGCAACGATTTTGGCAGTCAGTGCGGGTTAATGGTCGATCCGGATACTATTCGCGAACTGGTTTTTCCGGGAACAAAAAAACTGATTAATCAGGCTAAAAGTTACGGATTGAAGGTGATTCATCACTCCTGCGGTTCCATTTTTCCGCTTATCGGCGATTTGATGGAATTGGGCGTGGATGCTATTCATCCGATTCAGGCACTGGCACAGGATATGGATGCCCAAACGTTGAAATCAAACTTCGAACACAAAGCTGTTTTTTGCGGAGGTGTGGATGCGCAACATTTACTGGTAAACGGAACACCAGAAAAAGTTGCTGCAAAGGTAAACGAACTGAAAACACTTTTCCCTACTGGACTAATCATTTCACCAAGCCACGAAGCCATTTTGCCGGACATTCCACCCGCAAACGTTGAAGCTTTATTCACCGCTTTAAATAGTAAATCGGAAATGAATAAATTGTAAATAAAATGAAGCGTTTCGGACAAACAATATTACTCAAACCCGAAGGTGCAGATGCGTATGTAAAATACCATGCTGAAACCTGGCCAGGAGTTTTGAAAATGATTGCTGAATGTAATATTCAGAATTACAGCATTTTCAAAAAAGATTTGATGCTTTTTGCATATTTCGAATATGTGGGAACTGATTTTGATGCCGACATGGACAAAATGACAGCCGACCCGGAAACACAACGATGGTGGGACACCGTAAAACCACTCATGCAACCGATTGAAAATAGAAAGTCTGGAGAGTTTTGGGCAGATATGGAAGAAATATTTCATACATGACCCCCAAACCCTAAAGGGGAGAAAGAAAAAATTAATTATAAAAAAACACTAACTAATGTCCCCCTTCAGGGGGATTCAGGGGGTAATTTATGACTTCAAATCCAATTCTCGGAACATTTTTTCACGCAATAGGGGGAGCAGCAGCTTCGACCTGTTATTTGCCGGCGCAAAAAACAAAACAATGGTCGTGGGGTACATTCTGGCTGGTACAATCGGCATTTGCATGGCTTATCATGCCATTAATTATTGGTTGGATTACCGTGCCCGATTTTTTCAAAATTCTGAAAACAGCACCTTCCGATGCGTTTTGGGGTGCATTTTTGTTAGGTGCAATTTACGGATTTGGTGGTATGTCGTTTGGTTTTGCAATTCGTCATATTGGTTATTCGCTTACATATTCCATTAGCATCGGATTATCGGCAATTTTGGGTACAATGACACCATTACTATTACATGGAACTGTAACAGAATATTTTTCACGTCCTGGCAGCGATATTGTGGCTGTGGGAATGGTTATTGCCATTTTAGGAATAATATTTGTTGGATTAGCCGGATTTAAAAAAGAAAAAGATCTGGGCGAATTAAAAAAATCAGTTCATTTTAACATGACTGCCGGATTGATTCTTGCGATAATTGGAGGATTATTGTCGGCGGTATTTAATATTTCGCTCGAAACCGGACAACCCATAGCTGATATGGCAGCACAATATGGTGCAGGTGAATTTGAAGGAAATGCTAAACTTATTGTTTCTACTTCAGGTTGCTTTGTGGTGAACTTAATCTGGTTTATAATAGCAGGTATTCGGAATAAAACACTGAAAGAATTTACTTCTGCAAGCGGAATTGCCCTTGGCGCCCGAATTAAAAACTCACTTTGGTCGATACTGGCCGGAACGCTTTGGTGTGGACAATTCTTTTTTTATGGTTTAGGACATGTTCGCATGGGCAATTTTCAGTTTATCAGCTGGGTTTTACACATGTCGATGCTGATATTTTTCAGTTATGGAGTGGGATTATTGATGAAGGAATGGAAACAGGTTTCAAAAAAAACTTATATCATTCTGATTGTTGCTTTGTTACTATTATTAGCCTCAACCGTCATTATCTCGTATGGCAGCTGGTATGGGGAGAATCAACAGTAAACAGTAAACTAAGATGAGCTTCGCTGAAATTAATAAATTGACATGAGCCTTGCTGTAAAATACTTTTCTAAGTTGCCAGAAGTGAATTTCCTTTTTTTAACATCAATAAAGTTAATATCTCGACCATAGGGAGCAATATCAATAAAATTTATATCAAAGAATTTAATAACATATTATTAAACAAACTATCCGAATGTGTAGAATTCGGCAAAATCAATCTGGCTTCGCCTTATCCGCCACAAATGAAAGGACAGCCCGGAGCAGATGAAATTACAAAGGAAGCCTTAGAAACGGGTATAGCTCCTGCCGACATACTAAACAACGCATTGATTGCAGCCATGAATAGAGTGGGTCAGAAATTTACTGAAAATAAAATTTTTGTACCGCAAATGCTGTTATCAGCCAAAGCCATGAGCGCTTCCATGAATCACTTGAAACCATTTTTTGCATCGGGGGCAGTTCAGCGTAAAGGTACTTTTATTCTCGGAACTGTGTTTGGCGATTTGCACGACATAGGCAAAAACCTGTTTGGCATGATGGTTGAAGGTGCCGGTTGGGAAGTAATCGATCTTGGAATCGATGTAAAAACAGAGAAATTTGTTGAAACTGTTCAGCAAAATCCAGGTGCAGTAGTAGGCATTTCTGCTTTACTTACAACTACTATGGTGAATATGAAACCAGTTATTGTAGCCATCAAAGAAGTTTCTCCCAACACAAAAGTAATTATTGGCGGTGCACCACTCACGGCTGAATTTGCTTCTGAAATTGGCGCTGACGGTTACGGGAAAAACCCGCAGGAAGGAATTGCATGGTTGGATAAAATTTCAGCATAAAAGCGCTATCCAAGCCATAAATTGGTGTAAGAGAGTGAGAGGAACTGATAATTTAATGAAGATATAAATTCACTTAAAAAAAACTAATATGTCAGACGAATCAAAAGATTGTTGTAAAACCCGTAATAATCATGCTACTGCATCTGGTGGCGCAGTTTACGGTCTCGGATTTATCGGTGCTGCCATTTATTTTATTTCTCAGGCTACTACTTTTTGGCTCGGCGTGCTGGGTTTTCTGAAAGCGTTGGTATGGCCTGCATTTTTGGTTTTTGAGGCATTGCGTCAATTGGGAGCGTAATATTTTGTCAAAATATTCTGATAATTTTATTCGGCACTTTAGTTTCGAATTATATTTTATTTCACTACTAACCGACTAAACATCTGAGATTCTTTGCTACGCTCTGAATGACAATGCTTTGTATTGATTATGGTCGGGAGGAGATAGGTTGGCGGCTTCGCCGCCAACCTATCTCCTCACAAAAACCTAACTTATTGATTGTCTGTCATTCCGAACATATTGAAGAATCTAACAAACTAAAAAAATAAATTCAAACTATTTTTATCGGTCAGTAGTAATTTTATTTATCATAATTCATTTGAATTTTATGCCAATACCAACTTCGAGAACAAATACAAATGCAGAAATTATTATCGATATTGCTAAATGCTCAGGCTGTGGCGAATGCGCTACGGTCTGTAAAGACTTTAGCCTGGAAATCGTAAACGGGAAAGCTCAAAAATCGGACAGATTTATTTTTGGATGTATTGCCTGCGGACATTGCATGATGGTTTGCCCAAAAGAAGCAATTCAGATTGAAGGTAGGTGTTTATCGCACGTGGATATTTTTCCTGTGCCTGAAAAAAATAAATCAGCCGATTACCCTGCATTTCTTACAATGCTGAAACAAAGAAGAAGTGTTCGAGAGTTTGCTGATAAACCTGTAGAAAAAGAGCTGATTGATAATATTATAGTTGCCGCTCAAACTGCACCCATGGGCATTCCGCCCTCGGATGTGCATTTGCTGGTATTCGATTCAAAGGAAAAAGTGCGTACTTTTACAGATGAATTTTCGTTGTATCTGAAAAATGTAAGTTGGTTGTCCTCTGATTTGTTTTTATCGCTCATGCGGCCATTCTGGGGAAAAGCTACGGGTGAAATGATGAAATCTTTTATCAAACCGGTATTTAAAATTTTCAGCGGTGGTATTTCCGGAAAACAAAATCTGATTACTTACGATGCGCCTTTGGCGATGTATTTTTATGGTTCTCCATATTCCGACATTGCTGACCCTCTTATTGCAGCTACCTATGCTATGCTTGCCGGAGAATCACTTGGTTTGGGAACCTGTATGATTGGTGCGATTCATCCATTTATTCAAACAGGCACAAAAGCGAAGCAATTTCGAAATAAATGGGGTATAAAATACAAATCACGCGAAGGAATATTTGTTATTTTTGGTTATCCCGATGTGAAATATCGACGTGTTGTAAAAAGGAGTTTTGCTTCGGTAGATTTTGTATGATGTTTATTTCTCCAACTCCATGCAGCCCATAATAAAAGGTCCGGTTGCTTTTGCATCGTTATCGCGGATTCGTTCATTAATATAATATTCATAACTTCCATCGCGGTAAGGATTTCCTCCCAGACCTGCTACAGCACAACACTTGGTTAAGCTTAATGTTCCATCGGTGTTGATTACTATTAGCTTGTCAATTAGCCCTTTTTGAGCTTTTTGAGCTGTTGCTTTGTGCTTTTTGTCAACATAACCATTGTTCACGGCTTTGGCAATGGAATACAACCGAAGCCTCTTCGTAATTACCTTCTTTCCCTCCTTTGTCGAGCACCTGAAACCAAAGTCCCGCTGGCGACTGATATTTTTCAATAACTTCTGTAATTTGTTTTACAATACTTATTATTTCTGCTCTTTTCGGATGATTATCAGGTATATAATCCAATGCATCCACTACAGCCATAAAATACCAGCCTATACTTCTGCCCCAGAAATTTGGCGATTGACCGGTTTCCTTGTTTGCCCAGCGTTGATTTTTACTCTCGTCCCACGCGTGATAAAGCAAGCCCGTTTTTGCATCGTAACATTTTTTGTAGCAAAGCGTTATCTGATGTGCAGCTTCATTAATCCATTCCGGTTTATTAAATTCTAATCCATATTGTGCCATGAAAGGCGATGCCATGTAAATTCCATCAAGCCAAATCTGATGTTGATAAATCAGTTTATGCCAAAATCCGCCTTCGTGTGTGCGCGGGTGATTTTTCATCTGATTAATCAATTTATCCATGGCAAGTTTATACTTTTTATTGCCTGTTTGTCTGTAAATATCGAAAAGCACTTTTCCCGAATTTATATAATCGATATTATATGTTTCAACATGATATTCGTGAATTGTACCATCTTCCGAAATAAGATTGTTTACCCATTTTTCAACATAATCGAAATAATGTTTTTCGCCGGTTAGTTTCCACATTTTGAGCATTGCCAATGCACCAACGCCTTGTGAGTAACCAAAATAAGGTCGCCTCCCATGATCGAGTTGCCATGCTTCAGGGAAACGGCGCATTTCCGAATCGGCAAACCAGCGAGCGTAACTAATATTGTTAAATTTATCAGTTTTGAATGGTTTTAATGGATTTCCGTCCGAAGTGGAGATGTTTGCTTTCAAAGCGTTTCCAAAACCGTAACGAACAAATACGGGGTTTTTCACTTTTTTCGATGATAAAATTATTTTATTACCCGAAAAAGTAATTTCTGCCGGATAGAAATCACCATCTTTTCCTGATATTGTAAAGCCTGATGGATTTTGGTCATTGGATTTAAATCCATTTATTACGTTTTTAAATTTTATTTCAATTTTATTCCCTTTTATACTTTGCGATTTAAATTCTGGTAGTTTGGTTAAGCCATTTTGAGCAAAGGCAGGAATGACACCAATTAAAAATGTGAAAACTAATGTAATGAGGTAAATGAGATGTATTTTCATCGGGAAAATGTTTTGAAGTGAAAAATGTTATTTATGCACAAAATTAATACAATTGAATGACATAAAAATCTTACATTTGTACTCTTTATGAATAAATAAAAAGATGCAACCTTTAGCTGAACGACTTCGTCCGCGAACACTTAATGAATATATAGGACAAAAACATTTGGTAGGAGAAAAAGCCATACTCCGACAAATGATTGAGAGCGGGCATATCGCATCATTTATACTTTGGGGACCTCCGGGAGTTGGAAAAACAACACTGGCACGCATAATTGCCAATAAATTGGAACGTCCGTTTTATACATTGAGCGCCGTATCATCAGGGGTGAAAGATGTACGCGAAGTGATTGATAAAGCAAAGTCGAGCCGTTTTTTTTCTCAGGGCGGAAATCCTATTCTTTTTATCGATGAAATTCACCGATTCAGTAAATCACAACAAGATTCGCTGCTTGGCGCCGTAGAAAACGGAACAGTTACGCTGATAGGTGCAACTACTGAAAATCCTTCGTTCGAAGTCATTACTCCTTTGCTATCGCGATGCCAAGTGTATGTACTAAAACCCCTCGAAGATTCCGATTTGATGGAACTTGCAAACAGAGCAATTGCTAATGATGCTGAATTGCAAACCCGAAATATAGAGTTTGCTGAAACTGATGCCCTCTTGCGTTTTGCTGGTGGCGATGCGCGAAAATTGCTGAATATTATCGAATTGGTTGTAAACTCGGAACAGGATGGTATCGTTCGTTTTACAAACGAAGTGGTTACAGAACGCCTTCAGCAAAACCCGATGGACTACGACAAAGATGGCGAGTTGCATTACGATATAATTTCTGCATTTATTAAATCAATTCGTGGTAGCGACCCCGATGCTGCAGTTTACTGGCTGGCGCGAATGGTTGCCGGTGGCGAAGACCCAAAGTTTATTGCACGTCGTTTGCTTATTTTAGCTGCCGAGGATATAGGTCTTGCAAATCCCAATGCCTTGTTGCTTGCCAACGCCTGTTTCGATGCGCTGCATAAAATAGGTTGGCCCGAAGGAAGAATTATACTCTCGGAAACTGCTATTTATCTTGCTTCTTCGCCTAAAAGTAATTCTGCATATTTAGCTATTGACGAAGCTCTTACGCTTGTTAATGAAACTGGAAATTTGCCTGTGCCGCTGCATTTACGTAACTCGCCTACCAAACTTATGAAGGATTTGAACTACGGAAAGGGTTACAAATACGCGCACGATTTTCCGAATAATTTTGTGGATCAACAGTTTTTACCTGACAAAATCAAAACGCGCAGAATTTGGAAAGTGCAGGAAAATCAGGCTGAAAAGAAATTGGGAGATTGGCTCAGAATGCTTTGGAAAGGACGCTTTTAATTTTTTTTACCATAAAAGTTTTTTATAACTTTAAAACATATATATTTGTAGTGGTATTAATTATTTTTAAAAGTTCAATATTTTTGACTTGAATAATTTTTCAAAACCTTTAAATTAAATAAATATGATGTCAATATCCAAACATATATTTTTTTTATCTGCTCTATCATTAGTTTTACAATTCCCCTATGCTCAGATTATTCCCGATTCAATTAAATCACCTAAAGTTGGCGATACCATTAAAACACAAGTTAAAGTTGATACCGTCGACAATCAAGTACGAACAGTTGTCAACGATGTGCCGACCCAATATGTCGATTTCAGAGCATTTAAAAATGTCGATATTGACTCGCTGAAAAAACAAAAAACCGATCTTGATACATATTTGAAAAATATAGATGCGATGGAAGAACTTGTAAAAACCAATTACAAAGAGCTTGGACGACAATATACCATTGCAAACAATGAAATGAAACTCATAGATTCTGATTACAAACTTCTTGATGCCAAACGTAAAATTGTAAAAACTGATGAAAAACTATTCAAGCAGGAAAAGAAATTAAGAGACAAAGAAATGAAATCTTTAAAATCAGAAAGAAAAGCTTTCGATAAAGCATCAAAAAATATGGCACAAGCTGATATAAGCGTTCGTTTACAGCGTTTTATGGATCATGAAGCAAGAATCACAAAGGCTCAGGACGATTGGTTAGTTAAACAGGATAAAATCAAAGTTGATTATAAACAGTTAAATGACAGTGAAATGAAAATCCTCCGTAAAGAATCGGATATAAAAGCCCGTATTGCTGAACTTGACAGATACAAACAATCGCTTAAATTAAAACAGCAACAGCTCAAGGTAGAAAGAAAACAAGTACAGCTCGAAATGAAAAAAGCTAAACTCGAAATGAAAGCTGCTGGAGTAAAATAATTATTTGAGTTAAAAAACATAAGAAATATTGCGCATTTAAAAATAAATTATCATCTTTGCAGCCACAAATAAACGAATATGATTACAATTTTGACAAATAACAAATTTTGGTGGTGGCACTTGCGAATATCCAAATCGTGAGCGTAGCTTCCTGTATATGTCAAATAAATTAAGATATAAATAAAAAGGCTTGTCGTAACTCACGATAAGCCTTTTTTAGTATATCTACCCCCGACCCCTAAAGGGGAGAAAGAAAAATTAGATTGGTAAATTTAATGACTTTTAAAAGATATGAATAATACACATTATTTTGGAGATGAAGCTAACTTTAACTCCCCTTTAGGGGTTGGGGGTGTATCACCTTCCGGTTACTACGGAGAGTTTGGAGGTGCGTATATTCCTGAAATTCTTCACGGTATAGTGGAAAAACTGAAAGAAGCTTATTTTGCAATTAAAACTGACGAAAGTTTTAAAACTGAATATTATGAACTGCTGAAAAATTATGTGGGACGACCTTCGCCTCTTTATTTTGCCAAGCGACTTTCGGAAAAATATGGAACTAACATCTATCTGAAACGCGAAGACCTTAACCATACAGGCGCTCATAAAATAAACAATGCTTTAGGACAGATTCTTCTGGCAAACCGCATGGGCAAAACCCGTATCATAGCCGAAACAGGTGCAGGTCAGCATGGAGTGGCTACAGCTACAGCCTGTGCACTCATGGGGCTTGAATGTATTGTGTTTATGGGCAAAACCGATGTGGAGCGTCAGTTTCTGAATGTACAAAAAATGCGTATGCTGGGTGCTACTGTTGAACCTGTAACCAGTGGAAATATGACGCTGAAAGATGCAACCAATGAAGCCATTCGCTATTGGTGCTCAAATCCCGATTCGTTCTATATCATTGGTTCTACCGTAGGTCCGCATCCTTATCCTGATATGGTTGGCTTTTTTCAATCGGTTATCAGCGAGGAAATTAAATGGCAATTACAGGAACAGGTTGGACGCGATTATCCAGATTATCTGATAGCTTGTGTAGGCGGTGGCAGCAATGCCATGGGAACTTATTATCATTATCTCGTCGATGAGCGTGTGAAAATTATCTCGGCAGAGGCAGGTGGAATGGGAGTGGAGA
>CAYQWD010000066.1:0-9710 GCA_964420955.1 uncultured Paludibacter sp.
CAAGTATCTCAAAAGAATATGCCGCTGACATAACTAAATACGGTGCAGTAATGATTGACAATTCATCGGCTTTCCGTATGGAATCTGACATACCTTTGGTTGTGCCCGAAGTAAACGCACCTGATGCTAAAATTCGTCCCCGCGGTATTATCGCTAATCCTAACTGTACAACCATTCAAATGGTGGTAGCACTTAAAGCAATTGAAAATTTATCGCATATCAAACGCGTACATGTTTCAACTTATCAGGCTGCATCTGGTGCAGGTGCAGCTGCTATGGATGAACTTGAATTGCAATACAGTCAGGTTTTGGCGGGCGAAAATGTTACAATCAGCAAATTTGCCTATCAGTTGGCATACAATCTTATTCCGCAAATTGATGTTTTTACTGATAACGGATACACCAAAGAAGAAATGAAAATGTATCACGAAACGCGTAAAATTATGCATTCGGATGTAGAAGTTAGTGCAACTTGTGTACGTGTACCTGCTTTACGCGCTCACTCCGAAAGCGTTTGGGCCGAAACTGAACGTCCGCTTACGGTGGAAGAAGTTCGTGCTGCTTTCGAAGCTGCTCCCGGTGTAGAAGTTATGGATAATCCGGCTGAAAAAGTGTATCCAATGCCACTTTTTCTTTCAGGAAAAGATCCTGTGCATGTTGGCCGTATTCGCAAAGACCTTGCAAATCCCAACGGAATTACATTCTGGTGCGTTAGCGATCAAATTAAAAAAGGAGCGGCTTTAAATGCAGTGCAAATTGCAGAATATTTAATAGCTGAAGGCGATATTTAATAGGGATGATAGATTTCCAAATCTGTCTTTTTCTGGGATGATAGATTTCCAAATCTGTCTTTTCCCAGAATGATAGATTTCCAAATCTGTCATATCATGCAGCAAATCATTTCCAAAATCCAATCAATAATTAAAAATCCGAAAAACGATATTTTTCGGATTTTTAAATTTTAAAAAGACTAAAGAACAAGTGAATATCGCAACGTTCGAGTAGTAATACAACTCCATTTCTCATTCGCGGTATTTTCAATCAGTAATTCGGAAATCGTCACACCCTTTACTCTACTCGAACAATATATTAACATATTTGTTAGTTAACTATACAAAAAAAACATCAAATTATGAAATCTTCAAAAACATTTACCATCACATTACTTGTACTATTGTCTGTTTTCAATGTATTTTCTCAAAAAAATAAAATCGAATTTATTCCGGTCGAACATGCAACTTTCGGGATAAAAGCGGGTAATCTTACAATTTTGGTTGATCCGGGCAGAATGAGTATTGAAAAATACAACGGATTTCATAATCCTGATTTAATCCTGATAACTCACCATCACGGCGACCATCTCGATACGGCGATTATTAATAAACTGAAAGGCGATAAAACAAAACTAATTGCATCGAAATTGGTAGTAGATAAAGCAGGATTTGGTCAGATAATTAATAACAATGAATCAACCACATTTGGCAAAATAAAAATTGAAGCAATTCCCATGTACAACACAACGCCCGAACGGCAAAAATATCATGTAAAAGGCGAAGGAAACGGCTACATTCTAACCATTGGAAAGGAAAGAATTTATATTGCAGGCGATACTGAAGATATTCTTGAAATGCGAAAATTGAAAAATATAAGTTATGCATTTATTTGTATGAACTTGCCTTACACTATGACACCCGAACAAGCAGCTTCGGCTGTTCTTGCATTCAAACCAAGAAATGTATTTCCCTATCATTATCGTACCAAAAATGTCTCGAACGATGAAATTCTGGAAAGATTTACAAAAATAGTTGCTGCTAACAAAAAAATTAATGTCGTTTTCCTGAAATGGTACGTTGAGCAATAGAATTAAAAAATCATCTAAATCAAATAACTTTAAGTAAACCTGTCAGAGTCTCTGTCAGGTTTTTTCATAAAAGTACAATCGGATTTTTATATTTAAAATCCTGATTATTTTTTACCTGAAAATATAAACTCAAAGTGAATCAAACTTTACATCGTTTGTTCTCAATAATGTTTAAATTACATATAAAACATTGTATACTAATAGTTTGAAAAATAATAATACGAATTTAGTTTTTAGTTAATCTTTTGATTTATAATAATTAACTCAAAAAACGCTTTTTGTTTTTTATCTTTGCACTCCAATTACTAAATAGTAAATGGTAAATGATTAAATATAAAATTTATATATGGATTTTAAATATGATGTAATAGTAATTGGCGCCGGACATGCAGGCAACGAAGCTGCTGCTGCTGCCGCTAACATGGGATCGAAAACTCTGTTGATTACTATGGATATGAATAAAATTGGCCAAATGAGTTGTAATCCTGCTGTGGGCGGAATCGCAAAAGGTCAAATCGTACGTGAAATTGATGCGCTTGGCGGTCAAATGGGAATTATAACAGACCGCTCTGCTATTCAATTTCGGATGTTGAACCGTTCGAAAGGTCCGGCTATGTGGAGTCCGCGTTCGCAAAGCGACAGACACCATTTTATTCAGCAGTGGATTAAAACGCTTACTGATATTCCGAACCTATTTATCTGGCAGGATACAGTAAAACAACTTATAATTGAAAATGGTACTGCAACAGGAGTAGTTACTTCTTTGGGAATAGAAATGACCTCAAAATGCGTAGTTTTAACTGCCGGAACATTTCTTAGCGGATTGCTTCATATCGGAAAAAACCAGATACATGGCGGTAGAATTTCCGAACCACCATCTTATGGAATTACTGAACAACTTTCGGCTCTTGGTTTCGTTACTGACAGAATGAAAACCGGAACTCCGTGCCGTATTGATGGACGTACGATTGATTTCGAAAAAATGACTGAGCAAACAGGTGAAAATGATTTTCATAAATTCTCATTTCTCAAAGAGGTAAAAAGAGAACTTATTCAAAGAAGTTGCTGGATAACATATACAAGTGAAAAAACGCATGATGAATTGCGAAACGGTTTAGCTGATTCACCTCTTTATAATGGACAAATACAAAGTATTGGACCCAGATACTGTCCAAGCATTGAAACCAAAATTGTTACTTTTGCTGATAAGCTTTCTCATCAGCTTTTCCTTGAACCTGAAGGAGTGGATTCTCAGGAATACTACTTGAATGGCTTCTCATCTTCTTTACCGGTAGAAGTACAAATCAAAGCATTGCAGACTATTCCAGGATTGGAAAATGCCCAACTTTACCGACCCGGTTATGCAATTGAATATGACTTTTTCGATCCGACTCAATTAAAACATACGCTGGAAACAAAAAAAATCAAAAACCTTTTCTTCGCCGGACAGGTAAACGGAACAACAGGCTATGAAGAAGCTGCAGGTCAGGGATTGATTGCCGGAATAAATGCGCATATCAATTGCCATGGAGGCAATGAATTTATTCTCGGCAGAAATGAAGCTTACATTGGCGTTCTCATCGATGATCTGGTTACAAAAGGTGTTGATGAACCTTACCGTATGTTTACTTCCCGTGCTGAATATAGAATTTTGCTTCGTCAGGATGATGCAGATATGCGACTAACCAATAAAGGTTATGAAATTGGATTAGTCAACAAAAATCGGTATAATCAGTTTATCAATAAAAAAACGAATATTCAAAATTTGGTCGATTTTATCAGAAATTATTCAATTAAACCGCAATTAATAAATAATTTCTTACTTTCGAAGGAATCGGCAGAACTTAAACATGGATGCAAACTTCACGATTTGGTACTTCGTCCTCAATTTGGAATTACCGAACTTGCCTCAGTTGTTCCAGCACTTCAAAAACAATTAGACAAATTCTCTTCACGTACCGAAGAAATTATTGAAGCCACAGAAGTACTACTAAAATATGAAGGGTATATTCAACGAGAGAAATTAATAGCAGAAAAATTACAACGTTTGGAACACATTTGGCTAAAAGGAAAAGTTGATTATTTATCAGTTAGATCACTTTCAACTGAAGCTCGCCAGAAATTAGTTCGAATTGATCCCGAAACCATCGGACAGGCAAGTCGAATTCCGGGCATTTCACCAAGCGATGTAAATGTTTTATTAGTGTTAATTGGGAGATAATATTGTTCCACGTGGAACAAATTGTTTGTAAATGCAACAGTTTCAATATTTTAAATATAAATTGCATGATAAAAAATTTCTGTGAAACTTGTACATTGTTTCACGTGGAACAAAAAAATCAGAATCGATGAAAAATTTAAAATCGGAAGAACTTGCCAACCAAATAAAATCTTTGCCTAATCAGCCCGGAGTTTACCAATACTTCAACACGCTTGGCGAAATTATTTATATAGGTAAAGCAAAAAATTTAAAAAAACGAGTTTCGTCCTATTTCAATAAAATACATGAACAGGGAAAAACAAATGTGTTGGTTAAGAACATTGCAAGCCTGAAATATATCGCTGTTGATACAGAAGAAGACGCATTATTACTGGAAAATAATTTAATTAAAAAATATCAGCCAAGATATAATGTGCTTTTAAAGGATGGAAAAACATATCCAAGTAATTGCATTACCCACGAGGAATTTCCACGAATTTTTAAAACAAGAAATATAATAAGAAATGGTTCACAATATTTTGGACCTTATAGCTCTACTTATACAATTGAAGCCATTCTTGAAATAATACACAAACTCTATCCTATACGTACTTGTCGGTTACCTTTATCGGAAGAAAAAATCAATGCCGGTAAATTCAGTCTCTGTCTCCAATATCATATCAAGAAATGTAATGGACCTTGTGAGTGCAAAGAAACTAAAAATGATTACAATAAACACATTGATGAAATCAGGGAAATAATAAGAGGTAATGCAGAAACAATAGAAAAAATGCTTTACAAACAAATGATGGAATTGTCGGCTGAACTGCGATTTGAAGAAGCAAATAAAATAAAAGAGAAATATGATCTAATCTCAAATTATCAGGCAAAATCGATTATTGCCAATACAATTTTGGAAGATACAGATGTGTTTGGATATGATGAGGATGAAAAAAATGCTTTTATCAGTATTATCAGAGTTTCAAAAGGTGCTATTATTCAAGGATTAACCATAGAATATAAAAAACGGTTGATAGATACAAACGTAGATGAAACTTCAGAAAATAAAAAAGAAATTTTGTCTTTAGCAATTGTTGAATTAAGAGAAAGACTTAAAAGCAAATCCGGAGAAATAGTTCTTCCTTTCGAAATAGATTATGAACTAAAAGGAATTAGAGTTACCATTCCACAAAGGGGTGATAGAAAAAAATTACTTGATTTGGCGCAGCAAAATGTAAAACTGTACAAACTTGAAAAACTGAAACAATCAGAAAAATTAAATCCCAAACAACGCGGAATGCAACTTATGAAAGCTGTACAGGAAAAATTACAACTTGAAAAAGTTCCTTTGACAATCGAATGTTTCGATAATTCAAATATTCAGGGTTCCGATGCTGTTGCAGCTTGCGTAGTTTATAAAAAAGGCAAACCATCGAAACAGGATTATCGAAGATATATAATAAAAACTGTCGAAGGTCCGGATGATTATGCTTCGATGAATGAAGTTGTTTTACGCCGATATTCGCGTATGTTAAAAGAGGAAACTCCCCTACCCGATTTAATTATTGCTGATGGAGGAATAGGTCAAATGGAGACAATACGTAAAGTAATTGTAGATGAATTAAATTTAACTATTCCCATCGCCGGACTTGCAAAAAATAATAAACATAAAACCAATGAAGTGCTAATTGGATTTCCTCCAAAATCAGTTGGGTTGAAACCAACCGATCAGCTTTTTAAATTTTTTGCCGGTATGCAGGAAGAAGTGCACCGGTTTGCAATAAAATTCCATCGAGATAAAAGAAGTAAGAAACAAACAACTTCAGAACTTGATAAAATTACCGGAATAGGAGAAAAGACAAAAATTGAACTTTTAAATCATTTTAAAAGCATAAAAAGACTTAGATTAGCAAAACTCGAAGATATTGAAAAAATTGCCGGAAAACGCAGAGCCTCAGTTGTTTACAATCATTTTAACAACGTTTTGTAGCCATGAGAATTCAATTTTCTGAATTAACCCCGGTAATACTTAGAATATTGCAAGGAAAAAAGATTTAGTTTACAAAAAACAATCATAATAATAAAACAAAACAGATAAACCAAAAAGGATTATCTGTTTTGTTTTATTAATTTATTTTTTATCTTTGTCAAAAAAAATTTACGACCCATGAAAACAAATCCATTTATTACTTCGGGTTTTGTATCTGCTGAATTTTTTTGCAACAGAGATAATGAACTTCTTGCTCTTAAAAAATACATTTATTCTAAAAACAATGTAACTTTAGTTTCGCCTAGACGGCTGGGCAAATCTGGATTAATTCTCCGATTGTTTGACGAACTGAAATCTGAAGAAGTTTTCTATTGCTTATATGTTGATATTTTTGCAACCAGAAACCACGATGATTTTATTAAGGCTATTTCAGAAAGTATTATTCGCGAATTTCCGGAAAACACAGGTATCGGTAAAAAATTCTGGACTTTCCTTAAAGGGCTTCGACCATTAATTCGCTTTGATAATGTAAGTGGCGCTCCGCAAGTGGAAATTTCTTACCAAAACGAAAGTGAAAAACAGCAGACCCTGCGAAATATCTGGCAATTTTTAGAAAATCAAAATAAACCTGTAGTAGTAGCAATAGATGAATTTCAGCAAATCAGAGATTATCCTCAAAGTAATATGGAGGCTATTTTACGCACTGAAATTCAATATTTACAAAATGTTACATTCATATTTTCCGGAAGCAAACGGAGTATTATGGTAGATATTTTTGCAAACACAAAAAAACCATTTTATCAAAGTACTTCTTTTATAAATTTAGAAAAAATTGAAAAGTCAAAATATGTTGATTTTATTAGCAATCATTTTAATCGTGCTAATTATAACATTAATAAAGTGGATGTTGAATTTATTTTAGATTGGACTGAAGGTTTTACTTATCATACTCAAAAAGTGTGTAATAAGCTTTTTGAAGAAAGGTTACAAACAATAAAACATGAGGACATTTTGAGAGTACTTGATACAATTTTATTTGAAAATAACACCCAATACATTCAGATACGCGAATTACTTACAACCGCGCAATGGAATTACCTTATTGCCGTAGCTAAGGAAGGAAAAATTGAACAGCCAACAGCTCAGGAATTTCTAATGAAATATAAAATTGGTGCATCAGCAAATTCACGCAGAATACTTAAAGCTTTGATAGAAAAAGATTTAATTCTACAAAATATATCTTTAAAAAGTAAGGACTACCAGATTTACGATATATTTTTTAAACATTGGTTGAACAAAAACTATTAAATATACCTGTTACTAAGTAATCGATAATTATTATTGATGTGTTTTATATTTGTTGATTTAAGTAAGGGACAAGCGACTTCCCGGTCGCTTGATAATTACTCAAGTGAAAGGGTAGTAGCTTGTCCCCTGATAAATATCATCTACACATTATTTTAAATCATATCATTATTTATTACTTCCAATTTAATTGATTTTTTTAATCAAGAATAACCAAAAAAACAACCTCAAGGTTAAAAGTTACGTAATGCAAAATATTTTCAACATAAACAATTTACAGGAAATACATTCTGTTGCACGGGCATTTTTATCGTTTTTCAAAAAAAGAGATGAAAAAGTATTTTTGTTTAACGGAAAAATGGGCGCAGGAAAAACCACATTTATAAAAGCGATATGCGAAGAAATGGGCGTGAAGGAAACCGTGAACTCTCCAACATTTTCGATAGTGAATGAATACGAAACTGCCGAAGGACAAATTATTTATCATTTCGATTGTTACCGGATTAAAAATATTGAAGAAGCCAGAAACATTGGGGCTGAAGAATATCTTTACAGTGGAAATTTATGCTTTATAGAGTGGGCAGATAATATCGCTCCTCTCCTACCCGATGATGCCGTAAATGTGGACATAACTGAAAATCCGGATGGCTCAAGATTAGTTGTAATTCATTGAAAAAAAAGTATGAAAAAGAAGTCTGACAAAGTACTTATGGCTGTGAAAGCTGCACGCAAAGCAAGCCGTGAAGAAGAAATTTTACAGCATGGAAAAACTATTCGCTATCTGAAAATTAAGACATCGAAAAAAGTATATAACCGTAAAAGAAAAAGTGAATAGTTAGGGACAAACGACTTCCCTTTAGCTTTCTTACATGGAAAACAAGGGACAAGCGACATCCCTGTCGCTTGAAATATTTTGGGTTAAAGAGTTTTTTTCAAGCGGTTGGGAATTGAAAATCGACGTAGTCAAACCGCTTGTCCCTTATAATCCTTGCCCCTAATAATCCTATACATGGTTTAACAAGGGAAAAGCGACTTCCCTGTGGCTTTTACCCAGTTAAATATCAGCCTGGGTTCTTCAAAAATCATATCTTAACTAATTTCTACAAACTTACTTTATCGATAATTCCAAACAAATCGTTTAAAGTTTCTGCCCGCAACATAGCGATACGTGTTTCCTTGAAATTAGGTATTCCTTTAAAAACAGGTGTGGCAGCTAAATGCCTGCGACTATGGATAATACCTTTGAGTCGTTTATTGCTAACAGTTTCTAAAGGAGTTGTATCATTAATATCGAGCCAATAAATCGAAGCAATCACTTGCTCTTTGAGAATCGCTTTTTGCTGATCAAAAGATAATGCCTGATGAGTTTTTCCCGTTCTGAAGTAATGTTTAATTTCTTCGAAAATCCATGGACGACCAATTGAACCCCGTCCAATCATCACAGCATCAACGCCATACATATTAAAACATTCCAATGCACGTTCTGGCGTTGTTACATCGCCATTGCCGATAATTGGAATTTTCATTTGTGGATTATTTTTTACTTTGCCAATTAAAGTCCAGTCGGCATCGCCTTTGTACATTTGGGCGCGCGTACGACCGTGAATAGTCAGAGCCTGAATACCGCAATCTTGTAATTTTTCAGCCAAATTAACAATTACTTTATTATCATCATCCCAGCCCAGGCGGGTTTTTGCAGTAACCGGAATGTTAACAGCTTTTACAACTTGCGAAGTAATCTCAAGCATGCGCGGAATATCTTTTAACAGCCCCGCTCCTGCCCCTTTTCCTGCAACTTTTTTTACGGGACAACCAAAATTAATGTCGATAATATCCGGTTGAACTTCGGCTGCGATTTTAGCTGCTTCAGCCATCGAAACCGGATCGTGTCCGTAAATTTGAATAGCAATCGGACGTTCTTCAGGATAAATCGTGAGTTTTTGTTGCGTACGGTTTACGTTACGTATCAATGCTTCGGACGAAACAAATTCTGTATATAACATGTCAGCTCCAAAACGCTTGCACAGCATTCTGAATGCAGGATCGGTTACATCCTCCATAGGAGCTAAAAAAAGTGGCTTGTCAGTAAATTCAATGTTTGATATCTTCATAAATATACCCCCCAACCCCAAAGGGGAGTCGGGAAAAAAGTTTGCAAAGTTAGAAATAAATCTTCAAGATTTATAACTATTTAAGTATGAAAAAGTATACAAAAAGTAGTAATTATCTATCTTTGTTATTGATTTGTATAAAATAATTTATTGGTAGTTTCTAATGAAATTTTTTATGATTAAATATAATAAGTAGATGTTCAAAATTAGTTTATAGTTTACTCCGTAGGAGTTATCTTTGCG
>CAYQWD010000067.1:0-9691 GCA_964420955.1 uncultured Paludibacter sp.
ATTTCTGCAGGTGTTTTTTCGCGCTCTTTAAACGGCAATGGTTATGCCCCTGAAATAATTTTTGATCCATCGCTTATTTACGAAGTAAAGCGTTCGTTCTTCCCTGATGCGAATTTGGGTTTCGAGTTTCAGAACCGATATTTTGTTGCTGGCATTTCCACCACTCATTTATTTTCTCTTTTTACCGAATCGCCCGATTATCTTATCAACAATCATCGGTATGCATACTTAATTTACAAAAATACTGATTCTGAACTGTTGAGTTATCATATAGGTATGCAGTGTGTAAACCGCAGCAATTTGTTTGTTGCTGAAGCCAATGCCGGTTTTCGTTTTAAAAATCCGACGGGATTGCTGCACGGAGCAGCCGAATTGTTCGATGTTGGCTTTACCATTCGAACCACAAAACAACTTTCTGCACTTTTTGGAGTTTTGTTAACACCCGACTTCAGAGTTGGTTATGCTTACGATTACAGTTTTATTCCCGGATTTCAGACACATGGCACGCACGAAATAATGCTAGAATATCGCTTTCCAATTAAGGAATTCAACTGCAAAACCTGCCCCAACAACTATTACTGGTATTTCTGAAAAAGGTTAATATTTGGTTATTTATACTGAAAAAATTAATTTTTCAGTGTAAAACAATTATCTTTGCAGGTTCAATCAATAAAACATATTTTTTTTCAATTTTTTTAGATGTATAAATTTTACTTTAAAACTACGTTTTTACTACTTTTTACCTCAATTTTTGCTTTTTCCCAACCAAAACCGGGTTATTATGATGCAGCTGTAGGAAAAGTTGATGCGCAGTTAAAAACTCAACTTTACTCAATAATTTCCAGTGGATACGTTACAAAATCGTACGATTTTCTTTATACCATATTCGACACCAGCGATATTACATCAACTGGAAATGTTTGGGATATGTATTCGACTTGTACTTGGACACCCGGAGTTAAAAAATGTGGAAATTATTCAACAGTCTGCGACTGCTATAATCGTGAACATTCGATACCTCAAAGCTGGTTCAATGAAGCTTCGCCAATGGTAAGCGATGCTTTTCATATATATCCAACAGATGGAAGAGTGAATGGACAAAGAAGCAATTATCCGTTTGGTGAATGTGCAAATGGAACCACGCTTGCCAGAGGTAAGGGAAAACTTGGCAACTCCACATTTCCTGGTTATTCAGGAATTGTATTTGAACCTGATGATGAGTTTAAAGGAGATTTCGCACGTACTTATTTTTATTTTGCTACACGTTACCAGAATATAATGACAACTATCGGCGGCGAATCGTTTAATAAAACAACATTTCCCTCACTTTCTGAGTGGAGTGTTAATTTGTTTCTGAAATGGCACAGACAAGATCCTGTTTCCGAAAAAGAATCTATCAGAAATAATGCTGTTGAAGTTCACCAAAAAAACCGCAATCCTTTTATCGATTATCCAATGCTTGCCGAGCATATTTGGGGCAGCAAAAAAGGTGTTGAATGGTCGTTTACTTCGGGAGTAGATGAACTTCGAATTGTATTTAATGTTTCACCTATTCCGGCTACAGATGTTTTGAACATTACTTCTGATGAAAAAGAATTTGTTTGTACAATATTCACATTGAACGGACAAGTTCTCAATGTAAGAAACCTAACTTCACCAGCTGCGATTGATGTTTCAGGTTTAACTAATGGAATGTATCTGCTTCAGATTGAAAAGGGGAATCGAAAAAGTATAAACAAATTTACCATCAGCAGATAAAATCAAAATTATTGCAATTTATGTTTGATTGAACTTAGGATATATCGGACAAAATGCAACATTTTACAAAAAAACGTCAATCGAAATGAAAACATCACTAAAAATATTAATTGCTGTAATAGGAGCATGGTTTTACTGTTTCAGTTTAACTGCCGCAATTCCGGCTGGTTATTACTATCAGGCTCAGAACAAAAAAAGTTCTACTCTAAAAACCGCTCTATGTCAGCTCGGAAAACCGCTTAGAGTGCTTGACTATGGTTCAGGTATCGGAGCTACATGGGAAGGATTTTATAACACCGATCGAAATGATAATAATTCTGTTTGGGATATGTATTCAAATGAAATACGTTATTTCAATCAATTTTTCTCTATTAACGGTATGCATATTGAGCATTCCTTTCCGAAAAGCTGGTGGGGCGGACATGTGAATTCTGCGTACAAAGATCTTTTTCATCTCTATCCTGCTGATGGTACTACGAATTCAGCTAAAAACAACTGGCCACTTGGCGAAGTTGGCGGTGTTCCATGGTTTAACAACGGCAAATCGCTGGTAGGAAATAACACTTATGGCAATCAATATTTTAGTAATTGTTTCGAACCTGCAAACGAATATAAAGGCGATTTTGCACGTTCATATTTATATATCTCCACTATTTATCAAGATATAGCTCATTTGTTCAATTCGCCCATGCTCGATAACAATACATATCCTACCTGGAAGCGTTGGGCAATTGATTTATTGATGAAATGGCACTTGCAAGACCCTGTAAGCCAAAAAGAAATAAATCGAAACGAAGCTGTGTATAAAATTCAGGGCAACCGAAATCCTTTTATAGATTATCCTGCATTAGCAAGATATATTTGGGGCGCCGATACCGTAAACGTTTTCCCCTTTCCTGCCGAAACTGAAGCTTTCCTGGCTACTCCACGTCAGGGAAATCGCCTTGATATGGGTGTAACTCTAACAAACAATGTAATTACACGTTCATTAAGTATCAGAGGATATAATATTACTTCAAATATTAATATTTCTCTCAAAGCCGGAAATCCTTTCTTTCAGGTGTTAAATCCGCAAATTGATGCTGCAGATATTATTGCCGGCACGCAAATTAATGTTTCATTTTCACCTTTACAGGGCGGTTTGGTACGAGATACTTTAATTATTTCGGGAGGAGGACTGAAAGAACATTTGCAAATTCCCTTAAGAGCATTGGCATCGCCCGATTTTATGATTCTTGAACCTTCAGAAATTACTCCTGTGGGCGGAAAATTGGAATGGATTGCCGACCCGTTTGCTACACAATACCGACTTAATCTTTACAATGGCGACAATGCTGCCGGCGATTTGATAATTTCTTCCTATGTTGAAGGTTCAAGTTGGAACAAAGCAATAGAAATTTACAACGGAACTGGAAAATCTGTCGATTTATCGAAATACAGCATACAAAAACAATCAAACGGTGCAGGCAGTTTTGGCTCTAATGTTCCTTTATCCGGAATGCTTGAAAACGGTAAAACTTTTGTAATAACAGCACGTTCCACAACAAACGCAGACTTGCTGGCAAGAGCACAAATGCTGAGCGATTCTATAGTAAGTTTCAACGGCAACGATGCTGTGGCATTAGTTCGTAACGGTATTTTAATTGATATCGTTGGAAAAGCCAATGCGGGTCCCGAAGTTTTCTGGGGCGAAAACCTTTCGCTCTCACGCAAAGCTTCTACAACACATCCTACAACAAAATACTCCGAAAACGAATGGACAGTTTTTCCGCTTGACAATTTCAGTATGTTGGGCAGCCATACAATGAATCTGACTTCAGAAAAAAAATATGCACTGCAAAACTTTTTCAACGGATTGGATAATACACTCACAGTTTCCAATCTTGTTCCTGAAACTACTTATACTCTAAATGTAGAATCAATGCGTTCGGGAACCATAGTTACGTCAGTAAACACAATGCAAATAAAAACGCTACCACTCGAAACTCCACTTGTTTTGGAGCCAACTGACATTACCTACAACAGTTTTACTGCAAACTGGGAACAATCTCCATATAGCTCAGGCTATTTGCTGAATATTTTTAAACTTCACGGACAGGCAGACACTACAGAAACAGAAGGTTTCCCGAGCGTGGGAAGCAATGGCAAACCACTTCCTGCAGGCTGGGGAGGTACAGCGAGCGGAAATTATACTACCACGGCAAGTGCGGGAGTTGCACCGCCATCGGTAGCACTTAGAAATAACACTGAATGGCTTCAAACAAAAATATACCCGCATCCTATTACCCGTTTAACATTTATGTATAGATGGCCATCGAGTGGAACAGGCTCATCGCTTGCAGTTTACAGAAAAGATAATGACAGTTGGAAACGAATAGACAGTATTATTTATGTAAACACCTCGAAATATAACCCTGTTTACAAATTTACCAAAGATCAGAAAATTACAGCTTTCAGGTTTATTTATTATAAAACAACAGGCAATATATCTCTTGATGATGTGAGTGTTACTTACGGAAATCAGGATACAATATTTTTACTTAGAAATCAACTTGTTGAAAGTACTATATATAAAGTTGAAAATATAGAAGAAAACACTAATTACTTCTATAATGTAAGATCAACGCTACGTGGAGCAACTTCGCAATTTACAGAAACAGTTACAGTAAAAACGGCGGTTAACACAAAAATTCCTGAATTTTCAACTTACACAACAAACTACTTTATAAACAATAACACGCTAACTGTTAGCCGATTGCATGGAAATGAAACAATAAGAATATATAATACTTCAGGTATTTGTGTTTATAACTCCAAAGCTACATCGGGAGAAATGAAAATACCGATCGACAACAAGGGAATTTATATTCTTAATATCAGTAATAATCATTATCGATTCAACGCAAAATTTGCAGCATATTGATTTGCCTGAATTTTATTTCATGCATGATTTATTTCATGTTGAAATATGGAATTCCGATTTTCCGGATTAAAATGAATGTTGCTGAACTTAAATTGTTGCTCAAAATCAGACATTTACAATTTCAGCTCCATATATTTAACCCTTTGACGGCGCCATGTATATACCACATGAATCCGTCCATCTTTTCCCTGTATAACACTCGGATAAGAATATTGCGAAACAGGTGAATCTTCGAGAGTATATATCATTTTCCAGTTGATACCATCATCGGAAACTGCAACATTCAAAGGTGTACGAATTCCCTTTTTAGCGCCCGGAGGTGTGGCTATTGCGTTATAAACAAGTAAATGCCGTCCATCTTGTAACGTTACGGCATCGGTTCCGGAATTATTGTTTGGCAAATTTGTCAACGAAAGTGGTGTCCAAGTTTCACCTTTGTCCGAACTCCATGCAGTAGCAATTCGTCCGTTACGGGTACGACAAAGAATCTGCAATCGTCCATCTTTATGCACCAGAATGCTGGGCTGTATAGCCTGAATAGTGGTTTGTTTTGAATTATCACCTCCTTCAATATCTTCTTTTGCGTTGTTTATCTGAATCATATCCTGTGTGAGCAGAGCTTTTTCAGCCTGTAGCGGACCAATTTTACGCATTTTTCTTCCGCGTTCTTCAGCAATTTCAAAATGTATTTTCCATCCTCCACTTTCGGTACTCGAAGGTGCAATTGATTTTCCGGCAACATCTACAATTTTATTTTTTATGGGACCGAGATAACCTTCGGGAAGCTGAAAAGCCTGACTCCATGTGATTCCGCCATCGTTACTCATTTTCAGAAAACCTTTCCAGTCTGCCACATTACGGCCAATTTTATAAAACAGATAAAGAGGTCCATCCGGCTGCTGATATAAAACCGGATTATAACATGCCTTGCGTTCGCCGTTGCTTAAAATTCCTTCGGCAGCAAGTGCAGGTTTTGACCACTTATTACTTCCTTTTTCTTTTCTGCAAACATAAATGCAAACATCAGTATGTCCTTCGCGGGTGCCACCGAAAAATGCCGAAACCAAATCGCCTTTGGCAGTCTCCACAATTGTTGCGGAATGACATTGCGGGAAATCGGCTTTTTCGTACAAAAATTCGTTAGTTACAATTCCTTTTTTCAGGGGAATTTCCACATCGAAAGTATAAGAACCAGATCCAACCTTCCGAACTTTTCCATCGGGCAAATGAATTTCGGCAGTGGTATTAACAGGAATTGAAACTTTCCAATGCAGTTTCATCAATGATTTTTTCCAGTTGCTGATAACTGTTCCGTAAGGTGTTTCGTACGATGCATTTACAAATTCCATATCCGGAATTGAGAAATCGGGTTTGAGTATAATATGTTTAAAAGCTACTTTGTTGTAATCAGATTTTATGCCTGCCAAGTTTTCGTAAGTCCAGATAAGTAAATCGCCAAGCAGCATAACATGATTGCCAGAGTTCATTCTTGGATTGGCTGTATTTCCGTT
Source organism: uncultured Paludibacter sp. (assembly GCA_964420955.1). Classification (GTDB taxonomy): domain Bacteria; phylum Bacteroidota; class Bacteroidia; order Bacteroidales; family Paludibacteraceae; genus Paludibacter. Next base: position 6,193 of record CAYQWD010000067.1, read on the forward strand.
CCACAATTCCCAAATAGTAGTAGCGCCATTGGCAGCCATATAGCCCCATGAAGGATATTTATCGTTTGCAGCGAGGGCAAAAGCAACATCGGCACGTCCCATTTTACTTAATTCACGCAACAAAAACTGAATACCTATAACACCGCTTGCAAGGTTTAAGTCTCCCGTGCCAATTTGTGAAACCGTATTTGCGGGAACCGTATTGTAAAGCACACGTTTCGCTACCGTGTCGGCAAATTGCTTTGGAACCATTCCAAATGCAATAGGTAAAAGATTTGAAGTTGTATTATTATTCCCATAAAACAATGAATCGGTACGGAAAAATTTATGATTGAATGCATCTTTCATTTTTGCAGCCAATTGTTCGAAAGTTTTTGCATCGTTTTTCAAACCCTGCAATTTTGCAAACCGCGCCATCATTCCCAGTAATTTATAATAATAAGCAGTAGAAATCAGTGTACCATCGGTTTTGCGTTTCGGATCCTGGCTGTGAATCATTTTCAGGTCTTCAGGCGGAACGCACCAGTCGCCATATTCATCTTTTGTCATCAAATTTTCTTTTGATAAATAGTTTTTCTCCATGTGCGCCATCCATTTTTTTATTGCCTGATAATTATCCTGAATGGGTTTAATATCGCCATAATGAGTGTAAAGCATATCAGATAACATGGGTAAGGCAGCAGGCCAGGTAACATTATCGGTATAATAAGTCAGATAATTTGGCGCAACATCAGGGATACAACCATCATGTCGCTGTGCATCGCGAATATCTGCGCCCCATTTATTATACATTCGGTTTATGTCGAACAGAAAACTTTCGCCCCAGCAACCCATTGTACGGTCGCCAAGCCATGGTTGACGCTCATCGCGTTGTGGACAATCCACAGGCATGCCCTTATAATTACCCAGAATTCCCCACCATGCATTTTTTAAAACCTGATTCAAAACGGCATTGGAAGTTTCAATTTTTCCGGTTCGTTCCATTTCATCGCTTACCACTTCGGCTACAAAATCTTCGAAAGCAGGTTTGTGTTTTAATCCCGAAATCTCTACAAAACGGAAACCATGATATACAAAAGCCGGCGCCCACTCTTCGCCTTTCGGGTCGCCTTTCAGAATATACACATCGGTTTGACGTGCCGATCGCAGGTTTTCGGTATAAAGTTCACCATTTGCCTGCAAAGTTTCGGAAAAGCGCATAACTACTGAATCGCCTGCATTTCCCCTGACTTTTATCCGCAACCAGCCTGCAATATTTTGTCCGATATCAAGTATGAATTTGTTTCCAAGCGGTTTTATACTTTGCACATTCAAACGTTCAACCACACGCATTCCCGGCATCATTTGTGCCCGAACTTTACCTTCAGGGAAACGCACACGCTGTGCATTTTCCCACTTGGAATCGTTGTATCCTACTTCAGCCCAGCCTGTCAGTTCTTTTCTGGCATCGTATTCCTCGCCGTTATATTCATTGTTGCTGCGAACCGGACCATCGGCATTCAATTTCCAGTTATCTCGAGTTGTAATTGTTTCAGTTGTACCATCTGTATATTCCATAATCAGCATCATTCGCGATTTCGGATATCCATAGGTTGGAACTTTCCATGGTTTGTAGGTCTGACGCATATTGTAGTAACGACCAGTTCCCTGTGCAATTCCCACAGCATTCTGACCTTTTTTCAGCATCGAAGTAACATCGTAAGTGTTGTACAAAACCGATTTATTATAATCGGTCGGGGCAGTTGCCAGTACTTCTTCGCTTACACGTTTACCGTTCAGGTACATTTCGAAAACTCCAAGTCCTGAAATATGTACTGTTGCGCGTTTAATTTCCTTTTTAGCTGCAAATTCTTTGCGTACATAACGCACCGAAAGTCTGCTGTAAAAAGTTTCATCGTCCCATGGCATTGCCTTGTCCATTCCTATCCATTGTGCCGAACGCCATTCCACTTCATTTAAAATGCCCATGCTCCAGAATGCCGTTTCGCTCCATGCGCTTTCGCCTTTATTTGTCCATACTTTCACTTTCCAGAATAATTGCTGATTGCTTTTCAACTCACCTCCTGCGAAAGGAATCCATAGCTGATTGGCAGAACTTACTTTTCCTGAATTCCATACATCTGCGTCGTTGGCATTTAATTTTTCAACTGACGAAGAAACCAATATCTGATATGCTTTCTGCATCACATTGGTTTCAGTTGTAGCCGTTGTTTTCCAGCTAAAACGCGGACGTTCAACATCAATTCCCAAAGGATTGGACATTCCTTCTGTTTTAAGTGATTGAACTGAAATAACAGCATTTAATGAAAATGCATAAAATAAAAGCATTGAAATTATCTGAACTTTTCTCATGAAATATTTTATTAATACATATTGTGAATGTAGGACGTAAAAATAACTGTTTTGTATCTATATTACTATGGAAAATATAAAAAATAAAATAACCGGCATTAACAAATTGGATTGTTAATGCCGGTTTTGTGAAGATTATGAGTTGCAAATTTTAATAATTCGGATTCTGACCGTATTCATCTTTGTTAAGTAGCGCATCCAATTCAGCTTGCGGAACAGGTCGAAGATAATGTTTTGCAGGATTGAATGCAGTGATGTCAGGGTTCTGTTTGCCAGGTCCTAATCGGTTTTCAAGTTGTTTAGTTCGTTTTAAATCGGGCCAGCGAAGATGCTCGCCGGCTAATTCACGCGCTCTTTCATCAAGAATAAAATTGAGATTGATATCAGAATTTTTTACCTGCATTTCTGTAGTTTTGTTTACTGGAATTTTTATGGCAGCTCGAGTTCTTAAAACATTAATAAAATCGGCAGGAGTTTGCCCAGCTGTAGTAATTCCAAGTTTCATTGCTGCTTCGGCTGCTATGAGATACATTTCGGCCAAACGCATTACGATTACGTTTTTAGTACCTGCATCTGAGCCGGGAGTACGGTCTGGGTCGCGGAATTTGCGTAACGATGGATAGTATATATTGTTGTTTGCGTTTGAAGAAATTGTGCCATCAGCATTGTAAGTGTCGTTAATATCTTTCACGCCATACCTGCGGGTAGCTTTATCAGCTATTACTTTTTTGGTATAAAACAATGCAGTATCGCCCGGCTGTAAAGTAACCGAACCAGCGGCAAAGGTTTTACCAAAACGTGTAATATCAGTTGCTGTCCAACTATAAACTGCTGCTGTAAGTGGAATTTTAGCTTCTTCACGAAACGAGCCATAATAACGTGAATCAATAGTTTCGTCATAAACATTCAGCAAATATTTTGTTGGCATCATACGGCTTGCACCATCTCTTCCATATTCAAGCACTTCTGTTGATGGCATACCACACAATCCGGTATATTTTGCCAAATACCAGCGAAACAAACGGTTTGGATTAGACGACTGTGGATTCAGAGCCGTATTTGTTGAGTGCGTAATCGACCACAAAGCTTCGGTATTGTTTTTATTATTCGCAGGAGCAAAAATATCCTCATATTTAGGATATAAACT
>CAYQWD010000068.1:0-9276 GCA_964420955.1 uncultured Paludibacter sp.
AAACTTTGATCGACCTGCATTTCGTACGGAATACCGTTCAGTACTATCAGCGGCTGATTATTTCCTGTAATTGAACTTGCACCGCGAATACGCATTTGAGTTCCGCTGCCCGGGTCGCCTGAATTTGCTACAATATCAAGACCTGCAATTCTGCCCTGTAATGCTTCATCCACCGATGAAACCTGAAGTCCTTCAATTTCCTTCATATCTATGGATTGCATGGCTGTTGCTATTTCACGTTTGGGTATCGCAAATCCGCCCTCGCTGTGCCTGCGGGTGGCAGTTACTGTTACATCGCTGATTGTTTGTGTGTTATCTATCAATTGAACATCAATTTTACGGTTATTTCCGATAGGTTTTTCAATTTTAAAAAATCCAACATAACTAAATGTTAATTTATTGGCCGGACTTTTAATTTTCAGAACATAGCGTCCATCAAAATCGGTTACTGTACCGGTTACTACACGATTGTTTGCATCTGTTTCAGTTACGTTTACGCCGATAAGCGCATAACCATCTGACTTGGATGTAACAGAACCCTGAATTACTATTTCACCAGTATTTCGTTGCGCAAACAAAAATTTGACTGATAATATGAAGATAATTAACAAAGAAAATTTTAATGTGTATTTCATTTGAAAAGAATTTTTTTAAGGCTTCAGCAACTCTGATTATTCTTTTTTTAGAGCAATAGTATAAATATTTTTTAGTTGAAATTCAGTACCCCTTTAATCTGATGAATCACTGCGGTCGATGAAGTAACAATTGTTGAATTTCCAAAATCAGCACCGGTTCCGGTTCCATCTACATTTTTAAATGCCGACGGTTTATTGCTGAAAACAAAGTCGCGGGTCAAAATATTATAAAGCCCTTTGCTTTTGATTATGCTTGATTTGCTGTTACTTTCAGTTGTCAGTTCAAGATTCCCCGGTGTAGCTTTTACACCAATTTTGTAGAATTTGTTTTTAAAAGTATTGAAATGCGTAGGCAAATTATCAAGTTTCATAGTTGCCGACTGGTATTGCCTGTCGAAAGTCTGATTATCTACAAAAACCGAATTATCCTGAAAATGATAGCGCAAAAAACGTTCGAGTTTTACAATTTCATTTGCTTTTTCGGTAGCATTTGTCATATCATTTATGCCAACAATTGGTCCGCGAGTTTCCCATGGGCGAATGATTCCTGCATTGATTACACTGTCAATTGCTTCATTTGTTGGTATATACACCGTGTAATTAAACGTATTGAAGAATTTTACATTCAGGTCGATACCAAAGTAATTAGTTTTGTTTACGAAAATTACCGAAGTACTCGTTGCCGGAAAACCTGCCATAAGCGAAAAAAATGCACTGAACTCAGGCGTTTCGCTCAAAACTTTATATACAGAGCGAACGGGCGTTTGTATGGGCTTGTCTATAAAATATGTGTACCCGTTATACTGTCGATAGACTTTGTTAACATTTACATTTTCTTTTCGGGTTATGTTTCCTCCTGCCTGAATTTTCAAATTATCTCCTTCACCATCAATCTTTAACGCTACGTTTCCTTTGGTAATAAAGTAATTTTTGCCATTTTCAACCCCGCCAACAACAATGTGCATATTAAGCATATCTAAAAGCCTGTTAGCGAGGAATGTAGGATTTGTAATTACAGCCACTGAATCGCCTGTTTCTCGTGTGAGGCTGTTATAACGATAAACCGTAGCTTTAACCGTGTTAGCTTTGTCATCGTACCAGAATTTAAGTGCTCCTGGTACATCTTTTTCAATTGCAATGGGATCAATGTAGTTTTTAAAATACTCATCGGTTGGAACAAAAAAACTGTACCGGCTTACAAGCGAATTTAAGTATAGTCGGAAGTCATTTGCGGGTTGTACGATTGCCCATTTCCATATTTTAGTCTTATTAAAGGGAGATGCATTGTTGGCGCTCAGTAAAACCGGTCCGTACACCGAACGGTAATCGTCGGGTGGATATACTTTATTGGTAATATAAACAACTCCATTAGTGCCAATGTAAGCGCTTTCAATATCCTCTTTTTTTACAGGAAGAACTGAATTGTCTTCGTCAACCATATAGGGAAATTTGCTTGGAATTGATTCCATAAACGAAGTTCGCATGTGTCTTTTGAGCAAGAGCGGTAAAACTTCAAATGGGATACTGTCCCAGAATTTGAACCGATCTTTAAGCACTGCTCCTTCACCCGAAGTAAAATACATTTGTAAGGCTTCGTTGTTTGGAACAAACATCGCTGCCATATCTGACTGTAAAGCATTTCCGCTTGCTGTGCGGGTATAACTATTCCAGCATGGACTGAATGGAAGAAGCAAGTCGTTTGAAATGGATTTGTTTTGTGGTGTGAAAGTTCTTCCGCCCACTCGTGCAAAATAATGCTTGACAAAAATTGAATCCTTAAAATCTTTATTCAACTGACGGTATTTAATAGTATTCTCACTGTCGTAATAGGGAGCGCTAAAGCGTTCAAGTATTGATGAAAAAAGCGAAATATTTGAATTGTTATTTACAAAATCAGCCATATTCATTGGCGGTATGAGTACTTTTTCAAGAACATTCAAATAACCATTTTTGCAAGTTATATCTTTGGTTTTAATTCTAATTCCGAAAATATGTGCATCGTTTTCATTGCGAGTTAAACCTGTAATGATTCTGAAATCCTCATCAGTAATTTGTGCCTGCTCAATATGTTTCTGTGTGAAATACATCAAAGTCCATGGTGTATTATCTTTCAGAATGTAAATACCATCTTGTTTGTAATAATCCCAAAATTCACCATGCGGAAGCTGATTCCCTTTTTGGTGTGGAAGACTGTCCAATACCGAAACTGCTGTAACTCTTCTGAATGCAGCGCCTTCTTTTAATCCGCCATTATTGTAGTTTGCAAGCATTTCAACAAGATATGCGTTGTTAATCATGCTAAAATTCAGAATCAGTTTTTTCTGTGCATCAGTAAAATCATTGTATGATTTCACGCCCCACTGATTGTTTGCATAAAATTCTTTGAATGCATTATCATCGGCAACAAATAAAGTTTTACTGCCTGTTTTTCCTAAAACCTCTGTGTATTCAAGGTCCTCAATTAATTTTGTAAAAACTGTAAAATTTTTGTCATTTTTCAAATAGTCATAAATACTTGCACCAAGCCAATCTGGTTCCTTATCGTCGAATGGATAGTCATCGCATGCTGTAAAGAAAATACTTGCAGCAAAAAAGAAAAAAATGAAAAATGAGGTAAGAATTTTTGGTGTTGAAATCTCATTTTTAATGAGAAATTCTTTGATTATCATATTTTTGTGTGTTTTCATGTAATCTTTACTTTAGTTATCAAAAAAAAATAAATAACAAAATATTTTATCGAAGATTGAAGATATAAGATTTCAAGACTCCAGCGTTCCGTAATGTCGGTAAGTTGACTTTAAGCTACTTGGAAGCCGATTGTCAGATACTAAAATCAAAAAAATAAAACATAACATTAATTAATATCTATCACTTATATTTAAAGCACATAATTTTCAATTTCAATTACTGAAATTATTTGGTGCATATCAATTCGTCTGATTGTTAATTACTGTTTTTGCTTTTTCTATATTTGTATAATACTGATATGCAAAAGTAGAATTTACATTTCCGTTCAGGGTGGACAATAAAGTAATTAAGGTAGAAAAAAATGTTTCATGTTCGTTAGAAGTTAAATTAAATAAGGCAGAAAAAAAATAAATATAAAGGTTTATATTCATGATTTTTTTTGATAATATGAATATTGATTACAGAGCCGAAAACAAATTTAATTCAAAAAGTACCGGCATAGTAACATAATTCAGAAAAAAAAGCCGCAACGAAATAATATTTCTCGGAAATGTAATACATTTGCAACTAATACAATCTGAAAAATGCGGCAGTAGCTCAGTTGGTAGAGCATCAGCTTCCCAAGCTGAGGGTCGCGGGTTCGAGCCCCGTTTGCCGCTCAATAAATTTTTACTTATTTTGATTTGCGACTGTTTTTTCCCAACAGTCGTATTTTTTAATAAACCAAATATTGCAAAATTCTGACTGACATGGATTTTATTTATGCGAAATGAAACAATTTTACTAATAAATTTTTAATTTATGTAATGAAAAAAAGCTTGTTTTTTTCTTTCTTATTTCTGTTTGTTCTTTTTCAGTCACAAACTCTGCCTGCACAAAACAATGATTCGAATACTGCAATCGAACATGAACTAACAATTTTTGCAATTCCCGAAGTTAGTCCTATTGAATGGGATAATCCATCAGTATTGTTTAAAACCACAATTAAATGTTACTTAAATGCTGCTTTCAGAAAACATTATTATGTAATCGGACACTTAATTGCACGTATCAACTCTCCATTGCTCGATTCTGCAGTTTATGTAGCCATGAACGGAGCTGTACAATCTGAAAAAGTTGAATATGTACTTAAAAAGAAAGTGGGTTTGGGTGTTTTAGGGAGTACAATAAAAGGTAGAATTGAACCTGCATATCATATTCATCAGGGACTTGAACTTTACGGTAAGCGTGGTAAAGTAGCTTATCTGAAATTTAAGATTAATGAAAATGCAGTAAAAAGGCTGATGGAGTTTGTGTATTATTATCAGCAAAAAAATGAAACAGGTTTTGCACCTTGTGAGTTTTATAATGGAGCATTATGGCCAAGATTTGAAAAAGAAGGAGCAGGATGCTCTGCTTTTGGAGTTACACTGCTTGATATTACAAATGTTTTGCCTTCCGAAGCTAAAAAAGAATGGATTAGGAGCGTAGATGTGCCTATGGAACTGATTGGTGGTGAGTTTAATAATGAAAAAAAAGTGAAATTTAGTTCAATCCTGAAGACTAAAAGCTGGTACAAAGGTGATGGAAAAGAAGGTGTTGATTTTGTAAATTACAGTGTGTATGATCCGGGATTAATGTTTAACTGGATAAATAACAAGCGTTTATCAAGCGATTCGATTTATATGCCTGAAAGTGAAGATAAATTGAATGGGTTGGTAGTTAACCGAAAAAATGTGTTCTGTGATGATGATGTGATTTTACAGAGAAAGGACACAACTTTCTTCTCAAAGCATTTCTACAAAAAAATTAAAACTATTGCTGAAACCAAAAGTATTATAGTTGAAAGTAATTAGAAAAAAAAATACATCGATAAAAAAATTAGCCCGAAATTTACGATAATAAACTTCGGGCATATTTTTTATTCCACTTCCAACTCGAAAACACCGGTTGAATTTTTCTCCGGCAATTCAATTTCAATTTTTATAGCATCGGTATTAACGGTTTTAAACTTAACAAAATTCGATTCACCCTTCTTTGTGCCATAAACCCTGTCATTTTCTACCGACGACCATTTTCCTGCATTGTCGCGATATAGTATTCGCCACGATTTCGGAACACGGCAACCACCCCATGGAGCATCGTCGAACCAAAATACAGAAACTGAACTGATACTTTTCAGTTCAGGAAATTCATAACTAATCCATTCGGTAGTTCCTGTTTTTGGCCACCAATGAAAATGTGGTACAGAGCGATCGTTTTCGTCTTTTGGCAAAAGGCGGTCGTTGATAGACGACAGCGAACTCGACTGAACCGATGCTGAAATTTTACTTTCGGAAGCAATGCTCGGAGGCATTACAGGACGCGTTGCTCTCAGTTCGTCGGGAAACCACACTGCCATTTCGCCACTGCCACGATGTGCCCATGCATAATACGGAATAAGCGTAAGCGTTACATCACGGGCTTCAATTTTTCCGGCTTTGTTATAACTCAGTGTTTGAGCATCGGTTTGTAGTTGCGTGATTCCTTTCAAAAGTTCCGGTTTTTCTTCTATTTTAAATTCTGGTTTGCGGTTCATTATCACACTTAAAACGCCGAAATCGTTGTCGGGCCACTCGGCACAATAAACTATTGGGCCACGCTCTACAGACACTTTACCCCGATTGGCTTCAACAGCGGAATGTGATTTTACCGTACGTGGCTCCATGTCGAAATGTACTTCCACCACATCGCCTTTTTTCCACTGACGGTTGATGCTGAAATATCCGTTTACAGGAATCGATTTCTGAACCTCACCATTTACTTTTATGCTGTACGAAAGCTGTTTACGATCGCTATAAGTATAAAGATCCGATGGAACAACCTGACCCTGCACCCAACCCGGAATACGGATTTTAAGTTGAAAGTTTTGTTTGCCCGAAGGATTGACATTGATTTTGATATCGCCTTTCCATGGATACGAAGTATTTTGCACAATATTTACTTTCTTTCCGGCTACTTTCAGGGTGGAATTATTTGATATAAAAAGGTTTACATACACTTCGGAATTATGCACGGCATACACATATCCAGGCACCGAAGGAATAAAGCGCGCAATGTTCGATGGACAGCAGGCGCAACCAAACCATGGCTGACGCTGATGCTGACCGATAGATTCGAGCGGATTGGGATAGAAAAAGCCACCTCCATCGAGCGAAACACCCGCAATCAGACCATTGTAAAGCGTACGTTCGAGCACATCGTAGTATTTCGATTTGCCATGCAAAAGAAACAGTCGATAATTCAAATACACATTTCCGATGGCAGCACAGGTTTCGCAGTAAGCCGACATATTGGGAAGTTCGTAATTTTTGCCAAAAGCTTCGCCGTGACTTGTGGCACCAATGCCTCCTGTAATGTAGAGTTTCTTGCTCACAATATTCTCCCAGATTTTGTCAATTGCTTTTATATAACCCGAATCGCCCGTAAGTGCAGCCACATCTGCCATTCCTGTGTACATATAAGCTGCACGCACAGCATGACCCACAGCTTCTTCCTGTTCCAAAACCGGTTTGTGCGACTGACTGTATTCCTGTTTTTTTCCTGTTTTTCCTCTTTTGTCCAATAAAAATTTTGCAAAATTCAGATATTTAATTTCACCGGTCAACACATAAAGTTTTGCCAACGCCATTTCGGTAATTTGGTGCCCCGGAACAACGCAAGCTTGCCCAGGTTTGTCGCCTACTTCACGCACTGCACAATCGGCATATTTTATAGCAATATCCAGAAAATTACGTTTACCTGTTGCCTGATGATGGGCAATCGCACCTTCGATCATGTGACCAAGGTTGTAGAGCTCGTGACTCAGGTCTTCTTCCTTTTCCCAACGCTTCGATCCTGCCCATGCGTGCGGATGTTTTGGATTCATAGTACGCGAAGTAAATAAGTAGCCATCAGGCTCTTGTGCTTTTGCCACAATCAACAATACACTATCAATGTATTTTTCAAGTTTTTTATCAGGAAAAGTCTGCATGGAATAACTGGCTCCTTCTATGGTTTTATACACATCTGTATCATCGAATGAAAAACCTTCCACTTTGTATTTTTCACTCGGATTGGCTGCTTTTACAAAGTTTTCGTACCGCCCTGTTTCTTCACACTTGCTGAATGCCAACGGAATTGTAACTTCACGACTTGCTTTTAGTCGCTGTCCCCAGAATTGGTCGGTTATTTTTACATCGGTAAAAGGTATAGGCGAAATAGGATAACCAACCGTTTTTTTATTTTGAGCTGATAAAGAAAAAAGAGAAAGAAAAAGTAAAATTACTGAAACTGAATTTTTCATTGTGAGAGATTTTTATATTTTGTTTGTTTTTAATAAAAGTGTGGAGTAAATGTTTTAATAATTTATTTTTGTACGCAAAGTTGCCATGGCACAAAGCCGAAACGTAAATTTTCTTCGTGTCGTATCGACTTTGCGTTCAAAAAACACTTAATGAATAAAAGTTAATCTTTAATCGGATTTCATTTTGTGTCAACGTCGCCCAATTTTAAAGTCAAGTTTTTTGAATCGAAAAGCTAATATTTTCTTTTGATTTTAAAAAAAATAAGTATCAATATAAAACTCATTATTTTTTCACTACTAACCGACTAAACATCTGAGATTCTTCGCTACGCTCTGAATGACAATGCTTTGTATTGATTCTGGTTGTGAGGAGGTAGGTTGGCGGCTTCGCCGCCAACCTCCTCCCAAAACCTAACTTATTGATTGTCTGTCATTCCGAACATAGTGAGGAATCTAACAAGCTAAAAAAATTAATTCAAACTATTTTTTATCGGTCAGCAGTGTTATTTTTTATATTCAGATCTTGCATTGTATTTGGTGTGCAACAATTCGTGTGCTTTCGCGCTGCCGGGCGAATTCAGGAAGACGCTGTAAAGTTCTTGTATAAAAGGGTTTTCGTACGAGCAACGCATGTGTTTTATTGCTTCATCCTCCCGATATAAACCGCGTAATCGTTCGCGACGAATTTTATTACTTACTTTGTAACCAAGCCCACCGCCACCAATACATCCTCCGGGACAAGCCATAATCTCGATAAAGTCATAAGGCAATTCTTTCCCATTTTCGAGGGCTTCTCTAACACGTTCAATTACAATATTTACATTATTCAACCCGTGAGCAACAGCCGTTTTAACAATTGTACCCTTAATATTAATCATACTTTCTTTAACTCCGGCAAAACCTCTCACGGGAGTTATATCTACATTCTCAAGGGTTTCGTTGGTTATCATGTAGTAGGCTGTTCTCAGTGCTGCCTCCATTACGCCTCCGGTTGAACCGAATATAACACCTGCTCCGGAGTATTTACCCAAAATACTATCCGGTTTACCTTTTGGAAGATTTGGCATATCGAATCCCGACTGTTTAAGCATACGGGCTAATTCGCGCACAGTAAGCGATACATCCACATCGGGGTAACCGCTTGCATACATTTCCTTGCTTCTTTTGATTTCAAATTTCTTGGATGTACAGGGCATAATGGCGACCATAAATAATTTGGACGGGTCAATTCCCATTTTTTCGGCATAATATGTTTTTGATAATACCCCTGTAATTGCCATTGGCGATTTGCAAGATGAAAAATGTGGGATCAAATCCGAATGGCGTTTTTCCATAAAATCGACCCACGAAGGACAACAAGTGGTGATGAGAGGTAGTTTACCATTTCCTTTTACAAAACGATTCACAAATTCGGTAGCTTCTTCCATAATTGTTACATCTGCTCCAAATGTAGTGTCAAATACACCTTTAAATCCCATGTTGCGGAGTGCATAATATAATTGACCGGTAAGGTTGCTTCCTAAAGGCATACCAAAAGCTTCGCCAACCGAAACACGTACGGCTGGCGCAATTTGTACAACACAATATTTTTCTTCGTCCATTAATGCATCCAACACAATTTTGGTTTCGTCAAGTTCGTAAATTGCCCCT
>CAYQWD010000068.1:9286-9660 GCA_964420955.1 uncultured Paludibacter sp.
ACAATGTGCTGAACACTGACCGCATCGCACACAGGGTGATTCTGCCAACGAAATATCGCCCGCTGGAGCAATACGCGTATGTATTCCTCTTTCCAAAAACGAAAGTGCCCATACATCTTGTCTGTGCTGGCAAACCTCAATACATCTACCACACTTAATACATTTTTCGGCATCTAAAACTATTGAACCGGTTGAATAATCAATTTCCTTGTTTTTTATAACCGTATCGAAGCGGGTTGAACGCATTGCAAATTCGGATGCCATGGTTTGTAATTCGCAATTTTGATTTTTACCACAATCAAGGCAACTGTTTGGGTGGGCTGATAGAATTAGTTCCAACACGCTGCGCCGAACCTTAATTATTTCTGGAGTAT
>CAYQWD010000069.1:0-5056 GCA_964420955.1 uncultured Paludibacter sp.
AAATTGAAAAAATTGTGGTTCATTTAAAAATTTGATTTCAACAAAATATTTAATCATGAAAAAAGCAAAGATTTTATTCGGTTATTTTTTAGGTCTCTTATTATTCATTGGTTGCATCGATGCTGATAAGAAAGACAATAACAATATCCCCATTCAGCAAAATAAAGAAGATTTGCTCGGAGGAATTTCAAAAGCAATTTGCTACTCCGGTTTCAGAGCCGGTCAACATCCCGACCGTGGCGATGGTGCAAAAAATCCAACCCATGAAGAAATTCTGGAAGATTTAAAAATATTAACAGAAAAGGGAGGTTTTAAACTTCTCAGACTTTACGATAGTGGAGAAAATTCCCAAAATGTTTTAGAATTAATAGCAAAGTACAAAATTGACATGAAAGTGATGCTCGGAATTTGGTTAAGTGCCGAACTTAGCGCTCATGAAACCTGCGAGTGGCTTACTGAGCCAATTCCTGATTCAGTACTTAATAAAAACAAAATTAAAAACAGTGAAGAAATTGCAAGGGGTATTTCATTAGCGAAAAAATATCCTGACATAATTATCGCTGTGAATGTTGCTAACGAAGCATTGGTTGACTGGAACGATCATAAAGTTGATGTGGATACACTCATAAGCTATGTTCGATGGGTAAAAAAAGAGATTTCACAACCAGTAACTGTAGCTGAAAATTATGAATGGTGGGCTAACAAAGGTGATAAACTGGCAAATGAACTCGATTTTATCGCTGTACATACTTATCCAATTTGGGAAGATAAAGAAATTGACCAAGGTATTGATTACACCATTGAAAATATTCAAAAAGTACGCAATGCACTGCCCGAATTAAAAATAGTTATTTCAGAAGCAGGTTGGGCAACTACATCGTCGGAGTTTGGGGCCCGAGCAAGTGAGCAAAAACAAAAGAAATACTATAAATGGATAACTAAATGGTCGAAAAAAATGAATATTACAACATTCTTTTTCGAAGCTTTTGATGAACCTTGGAAAGGAAATCCAAACGATCCGAACGGAGCAGAAAAGCACTGGGGATTATATTTTACCGACAGAACGCCAAAACTAAGCATGAAATAGGATTAAGATTATTATCAGGAACCTCAAACGAAAATTAATCAAACTAATACAAAAATTATGACAAATAAAAAAACTTTAGCTTCAGACATTGTGCCTTTCGGACAGAAACTCGCCTTCGGTTCAGGGCATCTTGCCAACCAGTTGTTTCCTGCCGCGTTGGGAGTTTTTATGATAGTTCTTGTCTTATCACTGAAAATGAATCCGTTTCTCGCAGGAGTACTTGCAGCGCTACCACGTATTTTCGATGCCGTTACCGATCCGATTATGGGTTACATTTCTGACAATACACGTTCGAAATGGGGAAGAAGAAAACCATACATTTTCATTGGCAGTATCATTACAGGCTTAACTTTTATGCTAATGTGGCAATTGTATCCCGAAAATTCCCAAACTTACAATTTCTTCTATTTTTTGTTTTTTTCGCTTATTTTTTATACAGGTTACACAATTTTTGCCACTCCATTAATCGGACTTGGTTACGAAATGACTCCGGATTATAACGAGCGTACACGTTTGATGGCAGTTTCGCAATGGGTAGGACAAATTGCATGGATGATTGCGCCATGGTTTTGGGTAATTATTTACAACCCCAATCTTTATCCATCGGCACCGGAGGGAGCAAGAAATTTATCGTTTTGGGTGGGTGGACTCTGCATGCTGCTTGGTATTCTGCCTTCATTTTTTTGTAAAGAATTAAGTTTGTCGGCATTAAAAGAAGAATCGAAACTGAAATGGAAAAACATTGCCGAAAACTCCAAACAATTTATACTTGGAATCAAACTTACTTTTGCTTGTAAACCTTTTCTTAAATTGTGCGGCGCTACATTTCTAATTTTTAATGGATTTCAAACCATTGCCCAGTTTGCATTTTTCATAATCATTTTTTATCTGTATAATGGCAATACAACTGCTGCAGGACATTGGCCTGCATGGTTTGGTACAGTGAGTGCCTTAGCTACCGCATTTTTAGTAATTCCCATTATTACATTTATTTCAGAAAAAACCGGCAAAAAAAACGCTTTTATTATATCTACATTCATTTCAATGATCGGATATTCATTAAAATGGTGGGGCTTTAATCCTGAAAATCCTTATTTAATGTTTATACCCATACCGTTTTTGTCCTTTGGTATCGGTGGGCTTTTCACTTTGATGATGTCAATGACAGCCGATGTTTGCGACCTTGATGAGCTGAAAACCGGTACACGGCGCGAAGCAACTTTCGGCGCAGTTTATTGGTGGATGGTGAAACTTGGAACTGCTGTTGCATTATTGACCAGTGGCGCTGTGTTGAATTTGGTAGGTTTCGATCAAAATTCAGTAAGCCAAACTGCCGAAGTTCTCACACGACTTCGCATTGCCGATATAGTTATTCCGGTTATAACCGGCATTGTCGCAATTCTCGTAATCTGGAAATATGATATAACTGAAGCGAAAGCCAACGAAATAAGAATTAAACTTATAGAACTTCGAAAAAATATTAATGATTCGAATCAAAGGAATGAATAAATATGTTACTCTTAAATTCGCCAATTACATCAAAAGGTGTTTTCAGGTTATAAGAAACAGGTACCTTATTTTTAAAATTGAAATTTTCATAAATTGAAAATTCAACTGTATTTTATATCATTCGTTATTCTAATTTTTTTCAATTGGTACCGGATTGATTGAAATGTGTTTTTGCAATTTCATTTTATGATAAAAATATTTTTATTAATTCACCAATAATTGATGAAAAAAATCAATGAAATATCAATAGAAATTGCATTTTAAAAATTGAATTTAATGTTGTAAAACATAAAATTATATATATTATCTGATATTCAACATATTAAACATATTTTGATTGAAGTTTTGTGTAGTAAATGATACTTGAAGTTGAGTTTTTGTGTGGTAAATAATTTGTAAATAATAATAGAATACAGCTATTTTTGCAATGTCAGTTACAAAAAAAAATAATTTAATACCGAAAAAAAAATGAATTACTCATTGAAAACCGCAATTATAATTTTAATCTTATTTATCACGCAATTGGTAAATGCTCAAAATTTGAATATTTCCGGTGTAGTAACAGCGTCGGACGATAAACTTCCTTTAATGGGGGTAAACATCATTATTCTGGGAGTTAGCGGACAAGGAACAGTAACGGATTTTGATGGTCGTTACAGTATATTTGTACCTAAAGGTAAAAGTTTAATTTTCCGATATGTTGGTTATAAAGAAAAAAGTGTAACCATCAATCAATCGGGCACCTTTAATGTTGTTCTTGACCCTGATGCACAATTATTAGATGAAGTTGTTGCCATAGGTTATGGAACAATGAAAAAAAGCGACTTAACAGGTTCAGTAACTTCTATAAAAGCTGATGCTCTCCAAAAAACCCCCGCTGCAGGACTTGATCAGGCTTTGCAGGGACGTGCTGCTGGTGTTACTGTAAACGCTAACTCCGGCCAACCGGGCGCTGCTGCTTCTATTCGCATTCGTGGTATTGGAACAGTAAATAACAGCGCTCCTATTTATGTTGTCGATGGAGCTATTGTTGGCGATATTTCTTTCCTCAGTCCCAACGACATAGAATCAACCGAAATTTTAAAAGATGCATCAGCAACCGCTATTTATGGTTCACGAGGTGCAAATGGGGTTATTCTTGTTACTACAAAAAAAGGTAAAGAAGGCAAAGGTAATATCTCATTGAATGCGTATTACGGATTTCAGAACCGATGGAAAAAAATCGACTTAATGCGAAGTGATGAATTTACTAAAACTATTATAGCACTTAACAATGTCGGTTCTGAAAAAAACTATTTTAGAGAAAATGGTTTTAATAAATGGCTCACAGCTTACCGTCTGGGTCGGTCACCTTACTATCCATTGGCCAAAACTACAAACAATCCAAATGGTCTCGATTACGAAAATATTGAAACTGACTGGCAGGACGAAGTTTTCAGAGCAAACGCGCCTATACAGAATTACCATCTTTCTATTGATGGCGGCAATGAAAAAGACCGATATGTTTTAAGTGCAAGCTACTTTAATCAGGACGGAACAATCATTGGGTCAAATTATGAACGTCTTACACTCAGATTAAACAGTTCGCACAAAGTTCGCAATTGGCTGAAAATCGGCGAAAACCTTTCGTTTATGACAGCTACCGGACGCAATGCCATGAACAACAATTCAAGTCCAGGCGCATCAATTCTTACAGCTGCATTGGCAATGGCTCCATGGGATCCTACGCATTATCCTGCTGGCTCTTTAAATATTGATGGAAAAGACCTCAGCGGACAAATTGCAGCTTCATCGAATTTCCGTAATGTTACAAATCCTTTTTCGATGGTGCAAAATAGTGTGCCAAAAAATGTTGCAGAACGCTGGGTTGGCGATTTATATGTGGAACTAACACCGTTCAAAGATTTAACATTACGTTCTTCAGTAAGCCTTGATTTATCGAATGTACGTGACAGACTATTTAAATATGCTTATCGTTATTCCGATTACGATCGTTCGGATAAAAACTTCATTTCAGCAAGTATGAGCCGTTACAGTACGATAATTTTCGAAAACATTCTCACTTACAGTAAAAATGCAGGTCGTCACAGTTTTACGGGTATGGCAGGACAAACAACTGAAGAATTTAATTATGCTACGATGGGTGGTTCTGGAGCTTCAATTTTGAATCCGACACCTAATAATTGGTTTATTTCACAAGCAACCGAGGATAAAAGTTACCCCGGAGATGGAGCATCACGTACCCGCATGTTTTCACTTTTGGGACGCGCACATTATACTCTTGACAACAAATATATGATTACCTTTAATTTCCGTGCAGATGCTTCAAGCAAATTTCCCGAAAATTTGTGGGGATATTTCCCTTCAACAGCGCTTGCATGGCGATTGAGCGAAGAAAGTTGGATGAAAAATATTCCCGATATGGATTTTCTGAAAGTTCGTGCCGGTTGGGGACAAATT
>CAYQWD010000069.1:5066-9584 GCA_964420955.1 uncultured Paludibacter sp.
CGACAGTTTTATTCTGAAAATGTTCAACTCAGGTCCTTCATTTGTTGATTATGTACTGGGACAAAATCAGGAATTAGCAAACGGTGCTGCAGTTTTGACTTATGTAAACAAAGGAGGAAAATGGGAAACTACCGAACAACTGAATGCAGGTATAGATTTCGGATTTTTCAATGGTCTGTTGGGCGGAAATGTAGATGTTTTTGTGCGCAATACCAAGGAGATGTTATTATCAGTAAAAGCGCCGGCTCATGTAGGAAATCGTTACGATCCGGTTGCAAATGTAGGTACTGTTCGCAATTCCGGGATTGAAATTTCACTTGATCATCAGAATAAAATCGGTAAGGTTAATTACTCGCTGAACGGGAATATTTCATTTATAAAAAATGAACTTACAGCGTTAAACGGTGGAGACCGTGTATACGGCGATCGTACCATCTCCGATCAGGGTTATGCTCTTTATACACTTTGGGGGTATAAATATGAAGGAATATATAAGTCAAATGATGAGGCTCTGCAACATTTGTTTGCATATAATGCAACTTCAATTCCTTTCCATGCAGGCGATGCAAAATTTGCCGATCTGAACAACGATGGAAAAATTGATGACCATGATAAAACAGACATTGGAAATCCTTTCCCATGGCTCACTTACGGTTTAAATGCAAGTGTTAACCATAAAGGTTTCGATGTTCAATTATTCTTTCAGGGCGTTGCAGGAAATGAAATTTACAATGCTGTACGAACACGTACTGAAGGTAAAGGCGTAGAAGCAACACTTGGAACACAAATGCGCAATGTATGGACAACTGCAAATCCTTATGGCGATATTCCTAATCCTTACGGAACTTCAATGAATTTAGAAACTTCGAGCCGCTTCGTGGAAAGTGGTTCATATTTACGAATGAAAAATCTTCAGATAGGTTACAGTCTTTCAAAACATCTGCTGAGCAATGTAAATATCAGCCGTTGTCGTTTCTATGTTTCAGCAAGTAATTTGTTAACTCTTACCAGATATACCGGCTACGATCCTGAAGTTGGAAGTGGAGTTGATTATGGTAATTATCCACAGGCTCGAACCATACTTTTTGGCGTAAATCTTGACTTTTAAATTAATATCTCAAAATAAAAAAATTGAAACTATCATGAAAAAATATATTTTGACACTGATAACCGGCATTTTACTCACATTTTATTCGTGTGAATCTTGGTTGCTCGAACCATCGCCCGGAGTTACAAAACTCCAGGATTTTTACACTGTAGGTCAAACTGCAATACAAAATGTAAATGCGGCGTATGTTCCACTGATGTGGGAATTTAATTCAACCTATTTTCCCGAATGGTTTATAGGCGATGTAGTTTCTGACGATGCTCTCAAAGGTGGTCAATCCATTGGTGATATGGCAGATGTATATGATTTGGAGAACTTTAAAACCAACTCGAACAATTCATTACTATTGGATTATTATCGCGCACAATGGCAAGGAATTGCACGTTGTAATTTACCATTGCAGGAAATTCCGAAAATGACTACTGATTCGGTCATGACTGCGAGTGTACAGAAAAGATTGATAGGCGAACTGAAATTTTTAAGAGCATTATACTATTTCCGTCTTGTTCGTGTTTTTGGAGGTGTTCCGAAAGTAACAACTCCTATTGAATCCTCAAACAACTGGCAGCAAACCAGAGCATCGGTTAGCGATATCTACAGCCTTATAATCAGCGATCTTGAATCTGCGAATAGTGTACTATGGAAAAAAAGTGATTATTCTTCGATTGATTTGGGGCGTGTAACTAAAGGCGCTGCGCAGGCAATGTTATTGAAAGCAAATCTCTACAAAAAAAATTATGCCGAAGCCAAACGCTGGGGCGATTCCATAATGCTTTCGAACCAATATGATTTAGAGTTAAATTATGCCGATAATTTTACTCTTGCAGGTGAAAACGGACTTGAATCAGTTTTCGAAATCCAATATATGGAAGACCCAATGAGCGATTACGGACAGGGCTTTGGTTTTACACGCGGTACATTTACAGTTATTCTTACCCGCTCACGCTCCTCAAAATTGGGTGGTGGCTGGGGTTTCAATAAACCAACGCAAAATTTGTATAACGAATTTGAAACAGGCGATCCACGCCGCGATGTAACAATTCTAAATCCGAAAGATTCGGAAATTGAAACTCCTGAACAAGAAATATACATGGGAAGTCGTTATCTGAGCAGAAAATATGCTTTGATGAGACCTGATAACAGTTTTTATGAATTGACACATGCCACACGAGGTCCAATAAACAATAAACTGATTAGGTACGCTGATGTGTTGTTAATGTATGCCGAAGCTTGTTGTGAACTTAATCAACTTTCTGCCGCAAAAAACGCGCTTG
This sequence comes from uncultured Paludibacter sp., assembly GCA_964420955.1. Taxonomy (GTDB): domain Bacteria; phylum Bacteroidota; class Bacteroidia; order Bacteroidales; family Paludibacteraceae; genus Paludibacter. Next base: position 7,449 of record CAYQWD010000069.1, read on the forward strand.
AGACAGTACGTTCAAGAGCTCGTGGAAACAAGAATATTCTTCCTGCTTTTCCATACAGCACTTATGCTGATAATCAGGCAGATTTGCGAAAAGCCATCCGTCATGAACGTCGTGTTGAACTTGCTATGGAAGGACATCGCTGGTTCGATCTTTGCCGTTGGGGAGTAGCAAAACAAACAATGGATGCCTACAAAACAGTTGAAACCGCTGAGGTTCGTTCGCACATGGCTGAATTTATTGCCGGCAAACATGAATTATTCCCTATACCGAGTCAGGAAATTGATTTAAATCCTATGGAACAAAATCCATGAAATAATAAAAAAACATACAAAAATTAATAACAAACAAACATTTAAGAATTATGAAACTTAAGAAAGTATTATTTTTAGCTACAGCCGTTTTAGTGTCGTTCAGTGCATGTGATAAAGTAATCGAACCAACAGGAATTACGCTTGATGAAGCAAGTTTATCCATACAAAGTGGACAGGAAGTATCTTTAACTGCAACTTTACTGCCAACCGGAGCAACCGGAACGGTTACTTGGGTATCTTCGAATGCAGCAGTAGCAACTGTCGATAAAGGAAAAGTAACTGCCGTAAGTCCCGGTACAGCAAATATTGTGGCAGCAGTTGGTTCATTTCAGGCTACTTGTGTAGTAACGGTTACCAAACCTCGACCAAACTTTGCCGCCACTTTAACAGGAACAGAATATTATCCAATCGTTTTAGATGGTATAACTGCCACTAAACTTGGTGCGAAAATAAAAGCTGATTTTCGTCCAGATCAAGCTAAAAAGAATTTATGGTTATGGGATGGAACATTTAGTGCAGGTACTTCTACTGGACCGAATTGCTTTGGTGAAGTTGAACCATGGACAAGTTTAGTAGTAGGAACTGTTGGATGGTCTGGAGCAGGCTTTCATTGCACCGATGGTACATTACTTGATAAATTAGTACCGGTAACTGCAAATCCTGACAAGTATTTTTTACACATAGGTATTAAAAGTAAAAGCAATGCAGTTTTTGTTTTTGGATTGGATGGACAATCAGGCGTTAAATTTGCAGTTGGCGCTACGGCTTTCAACGATAATGGCACTTTAATTCAGCCGCTTGCAAATTTTGACCGCGATGGAGAATGGCAGCAAATAGAAATTCCTATTACAACATTAAAAACAAATGGTTTGCTTTACAGTGCCGGAGCAACTGATAAAAACGTTTTATGGTTTCTTGCAGGAGGAGTTGCAGGTACAACAATTGATCTTGACGCTGTATTTATTTACAGAAAACAGTAATAGTTTTATTGCTGAAAAAACAAACTTGACAAGTTAATCGATAACTTGTCAGGTTTAAAAATTTATTTCAATTTTGCTTTTAATTTTTAATATTCCTCAAAATAGTAGTTTATGCTAATCCACAAATATATTCAAGTTTTGCTGGTATCGGTAATACTCATTGCCTGTAAACCAGATCCACCGGTCGATTTGAAAGTGCAGAAAATTATTTTAAGCGATACAATAATCAGTATTTCTGAAGGTGACTCAATAAAATTAGAAGTTACCTTTAGGCCAACCGGAGCATCTGAAAATTTAACATGGACAACTTCCAATCCGAAAGTGGCAACAGTGAGTGTAAATGGCACAGTGAAGGCTCTTTCCCGTGGATTTGCATTAATAAAAGCCCAGGGCGATAGTCTTTATGCAGGTTGCGAAGTTACTGTTACTCGCACCGATTTACCATATCAGCTGGTGTGGGCTGATGAATTCGATGGCAGCACGCTAAATACCGCTAATTGGAATATAGAAACCGGTGGTGGAGGCTGGGGTAATCAGGAAAAACAATTTTATACTGGTAGAACAGAAAACCTTAGAATAGAAAATGGGTTGTTAATGATAGAAGCACGAAAAGAAACCTTCCAATCTAATAGTTATACTTCAGCGCGAATCAACACTCAAAACAAAAAATCGTTTAAATATGGCAAAATAGAAGCTCGCATATATCTACCTTCTGGGAAAGGCACCTGGCCTGCATTCTGGTTACTTGGTGTAAATTTTCATACAGCACGCTGGCCGCTTTGTGGCGAAATCGACATTATGGAACACGTGGGATCAAAGCCAACCATGATATCACATGCGGTGCA
>CAYQWD010000070.1:0-9479 GCA_964420955.1 uncultured Paludibacter sp.
TCAGAGCGTAGCGAAGAATCTCAGATGTTTAGTCGGTTAGTAGTGAAAAATTATATTAGTACGCGATAATAAAATAAAACGCAAACCCGATCCCGAAACTTCGGGATGGAATCAGTGTACTATTTTCTTCAATGTCAAATATATATAAATTTTTTTCAGCTAATAGGAAATATTGTAAAAAAGTTTCAAAAATTCATCTGTTTAATTTCTGATCGAATCAAAAATAAAAAAGCACCGGCATTTAAACCGATGCTAAAAAACTTCTTTTCCAGTAAAATCATCATCATCAATGCAGGCACCATTCTGTTTTGCTGTGCGGTTGTAAAATTGCCGAGTTTTTCCACCGTGAATTTTCTACCCCAGAACGAAGGAATTTTACGTAGACGTGCTATTGCATTTCCATTTGTGTTGGTTACAAGGTAAGAGGGATGAAACAAATAACCGGATAGCATCGCTAATCCCGGAAACTCGCCGAGCATGCCATCGAAAATTTTCGCCCAGGGATTTTCTTCTCGCACTGTCATTTCAGGTTGATTTTTGTCATCGTAAATTTCGTAGTGTGCCTTCCAGAGCGAAGCCCAGCCTTTGCGTGCCAAACGACCAATTATACTGCCCTGTGCATTAGTAAATGTGTAACTTGTGTTAAAATCGAGCCATTTGTTTGCGCGTATTTCCAATAATAATTGCGAACGGTTTTCGTTGGTAAAAACCTCTACGTGCTCAAAAAGTCTGAAAAGTTTTGAGCGTACATAAGCTATCGTATAGCCATTAGCATCGATAGCTGTAAAATCGTTACTTATAGTTGTTATTTTGAAAGTAAACTGAAGTGGAAATTCAAGTAGATTATTCATTGGATTTGGTTAACTTTATAAAAACATTGTATTTGTTTCCCGTTTTTTATTATAATTATTGTGTTATACATCAGAGAATTATCAAAAAAAAACTCAAATCCTCATCACTAAGTACCCGATAATTATTGTTCATATGTTTTTCACCACATAGTACACAGTGGTTTTGCAAGCAAGATAAACGACTAAGAACAAATATGGATTATCCCGAAAATCAGGATAATTTCAGAGATGTAAAAGTGTAATCGGAATTTATTACTATGTGAACCAAGTTATATTCTTCAATAATTTCTATGCGCTCTATTGTGTTAGAAATATATCATTAAATATAACAACGAATTTACCTTACTCTTAACTTGATTCCGGGACGAAGAATTTTTTTTGTGCTAATGCCATTTATTCTGCAGAGTGTTCTAATACTCGTGCCATGGCGCGATGCAATTCTCCCGAGTGTGTCGCCTTTTCGTACTTTATAGTATTTGGCCAGTTGCATTTTTTGCAAAGCCCTCTGATAGTAAAATGAGTTACGTTTGGTAATAAGATATGTGTCGTTGTGTGCGAGGCCTGTTGTAAAGTCAATAATCAGTGCAGGATTTATCGCATTTCCAAGATATCGGATTTCAAAATGAAGATGTGGACCGGTAGAACGACCCGTATTGCCTCCCAAAGCAATCATTTCGCCGGCTTTAACATCCTGATTCAGTTCAACTTTAACGTCCGATAAATGTGCATACACAGTTTCAAGCCCGTTTGTGTGTCTGATAACAATATAATGGCCATATCCAAGCGGTTCGTAATCGATTATACGGATTTTTCCATCAAAAGAAGAAACTACGGTGTCGCCAACATTCAGTTTTAAATCAGTGCCATAATGATAACGATACCTGCGAGGACCAAAATGGGAAGTTATGTGCCCTGGCACCGGAATCCGAAATCCTCTGCAATTTATTCTTACTGAATCAGGGAGGCTATCAATAGAAATTCTGTAAGGATTGAGTTTTTCACTTGTCCAAATATTTCCGTAAATATCATCAGCAGGGTGATTTTCCATCAGGTCATCCATCTCATCATTAAACATTTCCCTGTAAATATTAAGGGTGTCGACCGGCATTCCGGGTTCTTTTTCCGAAACCTGACCGAATGTTTGGGCGGCAGCGATGATTAAAAATGATATGACTAAAAGTTGTTTTACTGAAAATGACATAACCGAAAATGGGAAATTTAAAATTTTAAAAATCAAGTTCATGCATTTGCCGAAACTTGTATTATGAATTATTTCAATTCATCGGACGAATAGATGAATTCTAAGTTTGAAAGTCGGTATTCAAAAATCTCTTCATCTTTGAAAAAGCGTTTCAACTCTGCTGCTGCAGTCTCAAGCGAATCGGAAGTGTGTATAATATTTTGCTGAATACTGATACTCATATCACCTCTGATAGTTCCATAAGCAGCTTTTCGACCATTGGTAGCGCCTGCCATATCATGTACAATATGCACAGCATCGATGCCTTTTAAACAACATACAATCACCGGAGTTATCATCATCGAATTTTTTATACCTTTAAAAAAAGGTTTTTCTGCCAGATGTGCATAATGTTCATCGAGCAACTCATCGGAAAGTTGCATCATTTTCAGTCCACAAATATTTAATCCTTTTTGTTCAAAACGTTTGATTATTTCACCTATTAAACCTCTCTGAATAGCGCCGGGTTTTATAATTACTAGAGTTTTTTCCATTTATTTTTCAAAATGTTGTTCGTTGATTAATAATAATTCCCAAAGATATAAAAAAGTAAAAACCTGCAAAAGCAAGTTCCGTTTTTTTAACTTATTATACCCCAATTTATTATATTGGATTTCATCTTTTTCAGCTGTATATCGAAAATGCGGTTTTCAGGTTTGGTCAGATTTGGATCTTGATCCAGAATTTCGATTGCCGTATTTCTGGCAATTTCAAGCATTTTGCCATCGGATGCAAGATTGGCAATTTTCAATTCGAAAGGCATCCCGCTTTGTTGCGTACCTTCCAGGTCGCCGGGTCCGCGAAGTTGAAGGTCGGCTTCTGCTATTTCAAAACCATCGGTTGTTCGCACCATTGTGTCAATGCGTTTGCGGGTTTCAGCTGCAAGTTTAAAGCTTGTCAGCAAAATGCAGTACGATTGATCGGCGCCACGCCCCACGCGCCCACGTAACTGGTGCAACTGCGAAAGCCCGAAACGTTCGGCATTTTCAATGATCATAACCGAAGCGTTGGGCACGTTTACACCAACTTCAATTACGGTGGTTGCAACCATTATCTGTGTTTCGCACGATACAAATTTTTGCATTTGAAAATCCTTTTCAGCAGACTTCATTTTACCGTGTACTTTGCTGATTTTGTACTGGGGAAAAACTTCGAGCAGGTTATTGTAACCGTTTTCCAAATCCTCTAAATCTAATTTTTCCGACTCCTGAATAAGCGGATATACAACGTAAATCTGACGTCCGGCGTTTATTTGCTTTGACATAAACTGAAACAACGCCTGACGCTTGTTTTGATAGTAGTGGTAAGTTTGAATCGGCTTTCGTCCCGGCGGAAGTTCGTCGATGACTGAAACTTTTAAATCTCCATAAAGTGTCATTGCAAGCGTGCGTGGAATAGGTGTGGCGGTCATTACCAATATATGTGGCGGTTGTGTGTTTTTCTTCCACAGCCGCGAACGTTGTTCGACACCAAACCGGTGCTGTTCATCGATCACAACCAATCCGAGATTTTTAAAAACAACTGTCTCTTCAATCAGTGCATGTGTACCTATCAAAATATTCAGTTCGCCGTTTCGTAACATTTCGTGCATCGTTTCACGTAATTTAGGACGGGTCGAGCCGGTTAGCAAAGCAACTTTTACGCCTAAATTACCCAAAAAGCGATAAATGGTTTCGAAATGTTGATTGGCAAGAATTTCGGTTGGCGCCATTAACGCAGCCTGATAACCATTATCCATAGCAATAAGCATCGACATTAACGCTACCAGTGTTTTTCCACTTCCTACATCGCCCTGAAGCAATCGATTCATCTGTTTTCCGCTTTTCATATCGGTACGAATTTCACGAATAACACGTTTTTGTGCTCCAGTCAGTTCGAAAGGCAGATAATTTTTATAAAAACAGTTGAAAAAATCACCAACAATACCGAATACGAAACCGCGAATATTTTGCTCGCGCCACTTTGTAAATCTCAATATGCTGAGTTGAACATAAAACAATTCTTCAAATTTGAGTCGCTGGCGGGCTTTGTTCAGCAAATCGGCATTTTTCGGGAAATGTATGTTCATAAGCGAATCAGTAAGATTCATCAGAGCATAACGCTGAAGCAGAAATGCCGGAAGTGTTTCAGAAATGCCTGATTTTAAGTTTTGAACAATCGGAAACATGATTTTCTGAACTGCTTTTGAATTCAGAAAGCCCGTTTTCATTTTTTCGGTTGTATTATAAAACGGCTGAAGTCCTGCTTCGGCTGATTGTGTGCCTATGGTAAGGGTTTCTATATCGGGATGAACAATATTGAATTTACCATTAAAAACCGATGGTTTGCCAAAAATTACATAATCTGTAAGTGTTTTATATTTCTCAACTATATATGTTATTCCTTTGAACCAGACCAGCTCAATGGTGCTTTTTCCATCGGTAAAAACAGCCGTAAGGCGTTGATTTCTTCCTTCGCCAATTTTCTCAAACTTCAGAATTTGCCCTTTTAGTTGCACAAAGGGCATTTCTCCAGTAATTTCGTGAATATAATAAAACCGACTTCTATCGACATATTTGTATGGATAATGCCTGATTAAATCTTCCACTGAGCGAATTCCCAGTTCAGCAGCAAAAAGTGCCGCTTTTTTGGGTCCCACTCCGGGAAGATATTTTATGTCCTGCATCGAAAAATCCATGGAAGTAAATTGAGAAAACACGAAAATGAGTAACTAAGAAATTAGGAAAATGAGAAAATGAAATTATGACTGAGTTTGTTTGATGGACATAATTATAATCAGTTTATCTCCTCATTTTGCAAATTTACAATGTTTTGTCAATAAAAAAAGGGCAGGGCCCTTTAAAAAATATGCACTACTGAAGAAAAGAGATTGCGGTATTAATTTTTCAGGAAGATTATGAAAGCAATTTTTCAGAAATATTGAATCCTGATTTGGTGGAGTTGTTATTCGTAAATAATTTTCTGAAACAAAATTTGTGCTCACATGCAGTATGCTTTTTGATAGAATTGTAGCATTGCTTTTTCAATCAAGAAACTTATCGTTAAAAAGTAAAAGTCCGATATTAATGCCGAAGTTTAGTCGACTTTTACCGGCGCTGTAATAGTTGAGAAACATGCCAACCGAAACATTCTGGAAAGTGAGAACCAGCGAACTTTCAGCAAGAAACTGTGTTGATTGAAACGAGCCTGAATAAAAAGGTAAATCAGCGCTTGTACGTTTTAAGGTTCGGTAAGGAATAAACCAGTAAAATTCATTTCTGAAATGTAACTGGTTATTTATATGATAGATGGGTTTTATGCCGAGTGCCATAAACTGGTTAGCTCTGAAGGCAGAATTGTAAATACTTTTACTGTGTGGCGTAGGTTGAAATGCAGGCAACTGAATCATTGTTGCGGTGTAGCTCTCAAGTGATTTACGTGTCGATATAGTAAATTCGCTATATGCTCCCAAGGCAAATTTTTTGTTAAGCGGGAAAAAATTTTCGTATTTACCTTTTAATTGTATCCAGTTATCGGTAAGTTCCGGATTTGAAAAATAGTTCTCGATACCTGAACCCGACAAATCAAAACTGTGTACAAATTGCATCGATCCATTATACTGATAACCCGAAGTAGGATACATTAAATTATTTAATGTTGAACCAGTGGCGCGTGTAAAAATGCTCCCAAGTGAAATTAAACTTCTTCGGTCGGCATAAGGAAATCCTATCGTATCTATCAGTTGTGCATAATTATCAATAAGTACGCCATAACCAAATCCAGTTTCCAGTTTTCCTGTATGTTTTATTGGAAAACCTGCCGAAATTTTTCCGTACGCTTCATATTGATTAAAATTTGCGGTTCGATAATCGTTAAAAAACAGCCGATTGCCTTCGTAATAATCAAATTTATGCAAAACTACATCCAGTTTCATGTGCCAGTCTTTGCGCGATGGAGCTTCTATGCGCGTTCCTAAACTAAGACCGTTATAATTTTTACCAAATTGAACATCTGCCCATGCCGACTGAGCAAAATCGTTAAAATTTTGATAATTGACACCAATATATGCCTGATTTGAAGTGTTTGTCGAAATATTTCCACCCAGCATTATCTTAAGATGGTCGCTCATTTTTATTTTCAGATGAAGATCGAAGTTTTTATTTTGCTCGTTGTAAGCAGCGTGGGGCACAATTTCAAGAATTCTTCTGTCTGAAAATAGTTGAAAATAGGCTTTTTTGAAATCCTGAAGACTGAACACTTCGTTTTTATTATGAAAATACTGCTCGATATACCAGTTTTTGGCACTGTCAATACCCTCAATTTCTACATTCTGAAATTTCAGTTCCGGAAAACTGTTTCTGAATGTTTTTCTTCTTACATTAATATCTTCAACTTTGTTAGTTGAAATAACACGCGATTTTATAGTTTCAATATATTTCATTGTCGAGTCATAACCTATCTGTACAAGTTCGTCAACTTTTGAAAAATCGAAGCCAAGATATTTGTTAAGATTAAAATCGAGTAAAAGTCCTTCATTTTCAGAAATTGTATAATCTGATTTAGTCATCACCATATTCATTATTTGCTGAATCAGATCTGATTCATCCGGCTTTTGAGGTGGAGTACTTGTGTTGCTCCCGATAAGATAATCAGGCTTGAACTCATCGCGCATAACATTTACAGGAAAATTGTTGTAAATTCCACCATCAAACAATAATTTTCCATCGATAGTAATGGGTTTGTAAACAAACGGGTAAGTCATGGATGCTCTGATGGCATCGCCTAAATTACCGTTTCTGAAAATTACAGCCTGTTTTCCGTGAATATCAGATGCAACACAACGGAATGGTACAAAAAGTTTGTCGAAATCGCCACCTGCAACAGTGTTTGCCTGTGTAAACATATTCATAAATGCAAAATTCATTTGATGCGGCGAAATAAGATTGGTAGGAAGAAATGTAGGTTTTATCAGCAGAGAATCGAGTTTTTTTACTGTCAGAGGAAACTCAATGAGCGATGGTTTGGCATCGGGAACAAGATAAAAATGACGGTATTTTGGTTCAATTTCGCCGCTTGACAAGTGCTTAAATTCCTCCGATTTTAATATCGCTATCAGTTCATCGGGCGAAAAACCCATAGCATAATATCCGCCCACAATTGCTCCCATGGAAGTTCCGGCTATGAAATCGATAGGGATATTGTTTTCTTCCAATGCTTTAATTACGCCGATATGGGCGATGCCTTTTGCGCCGCCACCACTCAGTACCAATCCTACTTTTTGTGCGTTTAGGGCTGCCGATATTAGGACTGATAATATAAAAAAACTAAATTTAAGTTGTATCGGAATATAAGGCTTCATTCAGATTATTTTTTAATAAAAATTTGAAAACAAAAGTTTTACCACTATGGCGTTTAGAACTCTGAGTTTCACCAACCATAAAATTACCGATATACTCATTTTTAGATTAAAATCATGAAAATTTGATTTTAATTTCTAAATATTTATTTCAGTTATTGGTTTTACTTTATTTTTTTGGCGTTTTATTGGTTATTTTTTTTATTTGTTTCTAAATGCATTTAACAGGAGTAAGGAATAAAACATGGTTTGTTGGTGCTGTAAAGTTAATGATTATATAACAAAATTGTCCCAAAAAAAGTGTAAATATCCTTCATTTCTCTCTAAGCGATAAATCTGCACAAGCATGTGATTTGAATCCGAAACTTGGTAAATAAACGCTTTTTATTTGTTAATTTTGCGAACCATTATTCTTCAAAAATTGTTCCGAAACCTGAACAAGTAAAATCATTTTAAAAAATTTAAATTAATAATCTGACATTGTTATGAAATACTGGTTTTTTGTTCTCATTCTTCTGTTTATGTTGATGCTTTATGGCTATGTAACGCTGCGTGGATGGCAAGCTTTACAACCTGCCGGCAATGCGAAAGTTTATTTTCTGACTATATCCGTGGTTTTGTTTGTTTCGATGTTTGTTTCCATGATATTTGGGAATAATATGCCTCATGCAGTTGCGCGTGTGCTGAGTTTTCTGGCATTTACATACTTATTGATAACAATATATTTGTTGATGTCAATTATTGCTGTGGATATCGTACGCATTGCAAATTCAATATTTCATTTTGCGCCTACAGGGATGATTCATTTCAGATATTATGCGTTTCTGGTAAGTTCGGCAGTAATAATTATTGCAATGATTTACGGTCATTACAAATTCAGAAATCCATCCATTGTACAGCTCGATTTAACTGCCGAAAAACCCACCCAAAATAAAGAACTTAGAATTGTGGCAGTTAGCGATTTGCATTTAGGTGTATCTATCGACCGGCAAATGCTTCGACGTTATGTAAAACTTATCAATTTCCGAAAACCAGATATTGTGCTGGTAGCAGGCGATTTTTCTGATCGTGGCATTCGTCCGCTTATGAAACAAAACTTAAAAGAGGAATTGCACAAAATCAATGCTCCGTTGGGTGTTTTTGCAGTAATGGGGAATCATGATTTTTATGGTGAGAATCGTCATATTGCCGCCGACTATATGATTGAATGTGGAATTAACGTTTTGCGCGATACGGTAGCTTTAATAAATAATGAGTTTTATGTAGCAGGCAGGGATGATGTTTCAAACGCGGGGCGTAAAAAACTTTCTGAAGTTCTTAAAAATGCCGATATTACTAAACCGATAATTTTGCTTGACCATCAACCAACACATCTTGCTGAGGCGGCTGAAAATAATGTTGATTTAAAAATTGCAGGACATACACACAACGGGCAGTTTTTCCCGGGAAATCTGATTGTAAAAAGCATTTTTGAAGTTGGTTACGGCTACGCCAAAAAAGGAAATATGCACCTGTATGTTTCCTCAGGGCTCGGACTTTGGGGTCCGCAATATCGTATCGGAACACAGTCGGAAATTGTGGATATAACTTTCAGGTACTGATAATATTCTTGTACAAATAAAACTTATTCCGGCGCTGAAGATTTTTGAAGATTTCAAATTTCTCGCTGCCGTCCGATATTTGATTTGCTAATTCAAGAAAGTACAAACTTACGATAGCAAAGCGAGTATGTCGGTGCGTATTGAACTGAACCTGTCCGGTTGGTTCACAATGGTAGCATAGGTGAAACGTTTGGAATTTCGAAGCGATTTCCTGTCAAGTTACAAAAACTTTTTGATACATGCCGTAACACTTAAACCGCACTATAACTGAAATTTACTCTACCGCTTGAAGAGTTGCTGTTTTATCAGTTTTAACAGGGTTATTTTCTTTCTGTCAATTTGTGGCAAACTCAAATATTAATTTCATTTACACATGGCAAAAATTCATATATATTTGCACTACTGACCGATAAAAAATAGTTTGAATTAATTTTTTTAGCATGTTAGATTCC
>CAYQWD010000071.1:0-9408 GCA_964420955.1 uncultured Paludibacter sp.
TCAAATTCATGTACGTGGAAAAAACTAAAGAAAAAATAGAATGAAACACTATTTATAACAATGAAATTATTTCAAAATATGAGTTAAAAAGACTTATAGCTGATGTCGGCTATAATTGAACACTTAAATAAAAAAACGGACTACTAAAAAAATAACATTTGCAAATCATTACAAATATGAAAATAATTTATCAGGCAATTACAAGGTTTTTTAGTAATTTTGCAAGCCTATGGTGTACTTGTTAATAATAATTTTATCACTTGCATTTGGCTTGTTTTTACTGCCGCGAAAACTGAAATGCTATCAAGGCTTATTAATAGCCGTTTTGCAAATAGGCGTTTTTTTATGGTTTTCAGAAAAAATTCAATTGATTTCAGAAGGTGGCGCTGAAAACACATCTTTAGAATGGCTTCCTGAGCTGGGCTTAAACTTCGGATTTGTATTAGATGGTTTAAGTCTTGCATTTGCCCTTTTAATAAGCGGAATAGGTGTTTTGGTTTTTATGTATGCACATTCATATATGAAAAGTTACGAGAACACAACCAAATTCTTTTTTTATCTTCTGCTTTTCAGTGGTTCCATGCTTGGATTAGTACTATCCTCAAATCTTATTCAACTATTCATTTTCTGGGAATTCACAACTATTTTATCATTTTTTCTGATAAGCTATTTCCACGAAAAGGAAGAATCCCGAAAAGCAGCATTCCAATCTTTAGTAATAACTTTTTTAGGAGGGCTTTCATTACTTGCCGGCATTTTAGTAATCGGAAGTGTAGCAGGCAGTTATTCAATTGATGATTGGATAGCAAATTCCGAAGAAATCAAACAAAGCAATTTGTATCTGCCAGGCTTACTGCTCATTATGGGAGGCGTTTTCACAAAATCGGCACAATTTCCTTTTCATTTCTGGTTGCCCGGCGCCATGCAAGCACCTGCACCTGTAAGTGCTTACCTTCATTCTGCAACGATGGTAAAAGCGGGTGTTTTTTTGCTTATGAGACTTAGTCCGGTGCTTGGGAGCACCACCGAATGGTCATCGATTGTACCGCTGATTGGAGTAATAACTATGTTAACAGGTTCCTATTTTGCCATCACAAAAACTGATCTCAAAGCAATACTGGCTTATACTACTATTAACGCGCTGGGTATGTTGGTCTTGCTCATTGGCATTAATTCTGAACTTTCAATAAAAGCAGCTGTACTCTTCCTGTTTATTCATGCATTTTATAAAGCTTCGCTGTTTATGGTTGCCGGTTTTATCGAAAAAAAAACCGGCACAAGAAACATCATCGAATTGGGAGGGTTAATAAAATCATTCCCGATAACATTTGTTATTACATTATTAGCCGTATTGTCGATGGCTGGTTTGCCGCCTATGCTCGGATTTTTGGGAAAAGAACTTATTTATGAAGCAAAAGTACAATCGCCGGGTTTTGCCTGGCTTACTTTTATTTTCGGTTTTATTTCAAATGTGCTGATGTTTGCAGTTTCAATACGGTTATTGTACAAAGTATTTCTGGGAATTCCCCGAAAAAAATACTCTATTGCAGCCAATAAAATGTTCTTTTTTGTTTTCGGTCCCGGATTTCTTGTATTTATCAGTCTGATTTTAGGATTATCGCCAAATTTACTGGGCGAAAGTATTATTGAACCTGCTGCAAGCGTAATTTTCGGACAGCATATTGCAGTAAAACTTTCTGTCTGGCACGGGTTTAATACGGTACTTCTGCTAAGTGCAATTACTGTACTTTTCGGTTCGGTACTTATTTTCATTCTACTGAAGTTTCCAATTGTTGAAATTCGTTGGAGAAAATTAAACAGACAAATATTCCCTGTTGAATTAAAAAATGTTTTTACCAAAATTATTGAAAAATTTGTTTCCCTATCGGTAAGAAAAACAAAATTAATGCAACACGGTTTCCATCGATATTACATAATGACAGTAATTTTATTTACTGCCGCTTTGCTTTGGTTACAATTATTTATAACCGATGAATGGGATTTTACTTTGGACTTAACTATTCAACCCTTTTATATTTCAGGTCTGATTCTCATTATTGTAATTGCCACTATTTATACTACGCTAACAGGGTCGCGAACAAGGGCGATTGTTTCAATGGGCGTTACTGGCTATGGTATTGCTATGATATTTTTGTACTATAGCGCTGTTGATTTGGCTATTACACAGATTTTAGCTGAAACATTAATAGTCGTTATGTTTATGCTGATTCTGCAACGACTACCATATTTTGCCAAACTTTCAGCCCGTAGCAGCAAAATCAGGGATTTGATGGTTGCCATATTTTTGGCAGCGCAATGACCCTGGTAAGCCTGAAAGCAATTAATGTAAATTTCAATAGTTCTATTTCAGAATTTTTTATCGCAAACAGTTTCGACAAAGCTTTTGGCGAAAATGTAGTGAATGTTATACTGGTCGATTTCAGAGCGCTTGACACACTGGGCGAGGTTACTGTTTTGGTGATAGCTGCTATGGGAGTGGTTGCACTATTCAAATCAAAATTTATAAAATAATGAATTCGGTAATACTGCAAATAGCATCAAAATATGTGCGAATGATATTGATAATTTTTTCGATAATCATGCTGCTACGCGGACATAATTTGCCCGGAGGTGGTTTTATTGGAGGTTTGTTAGCCGGATTATCACTGGCATATAAAGGTTTTGCTTTTACGCCTGACATTTTAGAAAAAGAAATGAAAATTAAACCTGAGTTTTTCTTGCTATTTGGTTTTTTGCTGATTTTTATCAGTATGTTGCCCGGACTGTTTATCGAGGGTACACTTATGCAGGGTATCTGGTTTACAATTCCATTTCCTTATACCGAAGGTTATAAATTTGGAACACCCTTTTTATTCGATATAGGTGTATATTTCATCGTTATCGGAGTTACAGTTATGTTTTTGTTTTCGCTAATCGAAAAGAAATAATGGAAATATTTATAGCAATATTAGTTGGAATTTTATATGCTGCAGGAGTTTATATGCTGCTACGGAGAAGTATTGTAAAATTCATAATAGGCATCATATTTGTGAGTAACGCCACAAATTTACTGGTTTTTTTATCGTCCGGTTTGGTACAGGGAAATCCGGTTTTTGTAAATGAAACTACAGTTGACACAACACATTTAGCCGATCCTACACCGCAGGCGCTTGTGCTTACAGCAATTGTTATAGGACTTGGTTTGATAGTATTTATACTTGCACTTAAATATAAATATTTTGAAATTACCGGAACCGATGACCTGGATCAGCTAAAACAAACCGATTCTCAAAAATGAACATCATAGCATTGCCCATATTAATTCCATTTGCTATAGCTATAAGCCTGCTTGCAATACGATCTTCCAGATTAAGTCGCTGGATTGGCACTGCCGGTAGTTTTGTAATGCTTGGTGTGGCTATTTTTCTGAACCTTGAACTGCAAAACAAAAGTGTAATGAGTTTAAATACCGGAGGCTGGATTGCTCCTTTTGGTATTGTGCTGGTGATTGATTATTTAAGCTCATTTATGCTTATAGCTTCTTCCTTAATTGCTTTTGTTATTTCAATTTTTGCCAACAGGATTTTATCAGATGATATTCCTTTTTCGCGGTTTTATTTTTTCTTTTTCACTCTGAACATGGGTGTAAATGGCGCATTTATAACCGGCGATGTTTTCAATCTTTATGTCTGGTTCGAGGTAATGCTTATTTCATCGTTTGTGCTTGTTACCATAGGAAAAAAGAAAGAACAGTTAGAAGGTGGAATTAAATATCTTGCACTTAATATTTTAGGCTCCATGCTATTTCTGGCAGGATTGGGATTGCTTTACGGAAAAACCGGAACGCTAAATATGGCACATTTGGCAGAAATTCTAAAAAACAATCAAGATTCAAATTTGATGAACACATCTTCGGTGCTGTTTTTTGTGGCGTTTGGAATAAAAGCGGGTGTATTTCCACTGTATTTCTGGCTTCCATCTTCATATCACACACCAAATATTGCCATAACGTCTTTGTTTGCAGGCTTGCTCACAAAAGTAGGTGTATATTCACTCATACGTTTCTTCACGCTTTTTTTTGTACAGGATCAAGCATTCTGGCATAATCTGTTACTCATTATTGCAGGCATAACCATGGTTACAGGAGGTATGGCGGCAGCTTCTTATTATGAAACCCGTAGAATTCTTTCATATCATATAATAAGTCAGATAGGATATATGATAATGGGACTGGGAATTTTCACACCACTTGCAGTTGCAGGAGCCATATTTTTTACCGTTCATAATATGATAGCCAAAACAGGAACTTTCATAGCTGCAGGTTTAATTGCCAAAATTAAAGGTACGTATGAACTTAAAGAAGTTGGCGGTTTGTACAAACAAAATCCGGCACTGGCAATTTTGTTTATAATACCGGCATTTGCACTGGCAGGTTTTCCACCCGTCTCCGGATTCTTTGCCAAATTTATGCTACTGAAAGCCGGTATCGAAAGTGAACAATACCTTATCACAGCTGTAGCTTTACTCACGGGTTTTCTTACATTGTACTCAATGATAAAAATATGGAATGAAGCATTTCTGAAAAAGCAGCCTGAAAGTACCGTGTTAAATACAGGGCAAAAACTGAAGTTTTCAGATTATTTACCTTTGCTAATTTTAGCATCTGCCTCATTGTTTATGGGGATTTTTGCCGTCGATATTTTCGATTATGTAATGCAGGCAGGCAATCAGCTGCTTGAGCCATCAGCATTTATTAAAGCAGTTTTAAATCAACAATAGCCATGAAAGCGCTTAAATTAATTTATTACCTGAATTTGTACTTTTTTATTTGATGAAACTGATTCAATCCAATTTTCAAATGGCTTATGTCATACTTTCACCCAAAATAAATATCAAAGCAGGTTTTATTAAATATCCAATTAAAATCAAATCATCAGCCGGATTGTTGTTGCTGTGTAACCTGATATCGATGACTCCCGGAACGCTCTGTGCCGATGTTGATGAAAATAAGAAAACTTTACTTGTACACGTTTTATCAAATGAAAGCACCGATAGCATATTAAAGGAAATAGCAGAAATTGAAGTACGTATAATCCGGTTAATAAACTAAAACATGAATACGTTAATGCCTGAATTGATTTTATACATTGCGATTGCATTTCTTATGCTGGCAATGTTGTTTACTTTATACAGACTAATTAAAGGTCCAACTTTCAACGATATGATTGCCGCCATGGACCTGTTATCATCAATTATTATAGGAATAATTCTGATTTATGCTATGCTCATAAGTAACAAAATGTATTTTGATATTACCATAATAATTGCGTTAGTTTCATTTATTGGCACACTGGCAATTTCTACCTATATAAAGCAAAAAAATGGATAAAATTTTAGTCTCAATATTTATTCTTCTTGGCTCGTTTTTTATTCTTGTAGCCTCAACAGGCATGGTGCGTTTTAAAGATTTGTACGGACGTTTACATGCATCAACAAAAGCCACATCTTTTGGAATTTTACTTCTGCTGGTTGGAGTAAGTATTTACTTTAAGGATGCAGAAGTTACTTTGAAAACACTGTTGATAATACTATTTATATATTTGACAGCCCCACTTGCTGCACATTCAATTTCAAAATCGCACAAACCACGCGAGGAAAATCACATAAACGAAGAAAGCAAAGAGGAAGCTGAAAATTAAGATGAAATACTGGTAAACATATTTTATTTTTCCTGCAGATTTAATCTTCAGTTTTCACATACATTTCAACAGATGTGAAATAACAATAGTCTGTTATAAAATATTGCAACTTGTATTAAATGAAGCCGTTAAGTAAAGACACTATTATTATTCTAAAAAGAATTATTTTAATACTCAACGCTAAGAATGCAAAGTTTTCATTTTTTACTACATTTTTATAACCTCATTCTTAAATAAAGAATGCGAAGAGAAAAACTTAAAAGTTTTCCTTTGCATCTCTGCGTTTACACTATTATTTTTTTATAACGAACTATTGAGTTAATAAAGCCGTTTAGTATTTATCTGTTGGCATCAGCTAAATCAGCGTTCTATCTCTTTTCTTTATTTTTCAGCAGACCCTATTAAACGTAAAAAAAATGCAAGTGTATCGATACAAAAATCAGAAAGTTGATAGATTTTATCAATTAATGCCGAAAGTTAAAAGTCGGGTTCTTTGCTATTTAATTGGAGTGTAAATGCGATATTTTCATTTCTCCGGAAATTAAATTACAATAAAAGGTTTTTTTGCATGAAATACATTTAAGTTACAATCCACTATTACACAAGGCTTGAGTATATATTAAGTTTATTCAAAGTTCTTAAAATTTATTATTCCTCGAATCTCAAAAATTATAAGACTTCACATTGCAAAAACTTATTTTGTTCACAAAAATTATCATAAAGGTGGATAATCATGTATTTTTAAAATTTCAATATAATTTGAGTTGTTGATTTTAAGTATCTTTGTATGATATTTAATTGAAAACACTTTATTTTTGAAGAAAAATCATACACTTCAAACGCAAAATCTGCATAAATACCATGAATTTTAAAATTCTATCAAATATCCTTATTTCATGTATTTTCATAGCAATTGCAAGCAGCCTGAATGCACAATCGCACTGGGAATCGATGATACTTGAATCAGATACATGGAAATATCTCCCATCCACTTCAGAGCCGCATGCAAACTGGTATCAGCCGGGCTTTATCGACACTTCATGGAAATCGGGACAGGGAGGTCTGGGTTTTGGCGATGGCGATGATGTTACGATAGTGCCTGCATGTAACTCATTGTATTTGCGGCGTCAAATAGTATTGCCCGATGTAAGTATTGTTGAAGATTTATTACTTGACATCGATTATGATGATGCCTTCATACTTTATATTAATGGCGTAGAAAGTGCCCGTTCATCCAATATTGTAGGGGCTTTTCCCGCATATAATGCAACACTAATTACCGACCGTGAAGCACAAATGTACCGCGGTGGCAGTCCGGAGCGTTTTCAACTTAAAATTTCAAGTTTGGTAAGAGGAATAAACACCATAGCAGTTCATATCCTCAATCAAGGTATTAATTCTAGCGATTTATCAGCAAGAGTTTTTGTACACGCAAAAATTAAATATCCAACTATACTTTACAATCCTACACCATCATGGTTTGTTGAACCTTTGAACTTCGATAATAGTAACTTACCCCTGATTTTTATCAACACGAATGGACAAAATATAATACCCGATGTAAAAATTACTGCTGATATGAAAGTGCTCAACAGCCTTTCGGGACAAAACAACATTACTGATACTACTTTTGAATATAACGGAAAAATTGGAATTGAAGTGCGTGGATTTACATCCGTTGGTTATCCGAAAAAGAATTATACTGTAGAAACACGCGATGATTTGGGTGCAAATCTGAATGTTTCTTTACTTGGCATGCCTCAGGAAAACGATTGGGTTTTTCACGGACCTTATTCCGATAAATCTTTAATGCGAAATGTGTTGGCTTATCATTTGGGAAACAAAACAGGCAAATGGTCGCCAAGAACTCGTTTTTTTGAATTATACCTGAACTCAAACTATGTGGGAGTTTATGTGCTTGTCGAAAAAATAAAAATTGACAAAAACCGCTTAGACCTTGCAACATTAAAAGAAAATGATGTGTTTGGCGATCAGCTAACTGGGGGTTATATTTTACAAATTGACAGACCTGATAATGACGATGTAGAAGGAAAAGATTATTGGATTTCACCTTACAGGGCGCGCACAAAACTGCAACAAAAAGTTTATTTCTTATTCATGGATCCGAAAGGTACTGTTATCAACGATTTTCAGCGATATTATATTCAGGATCATATTACGGCTTTTGAAAATGCCATGAACAGTGAAAATTACAGGGATAGAATTACCGGCTATTACCCGTTGGTTGATTTTAATTCTTTTGTTGATTATTACATAATAAGTGAACTATCAAGAAACTTAGATGGATACAGAATAAGTACATTTTTGCATAAGGATAAGGATAGCAAAGGAGGGAAAATTACTATGGGACCTTTTTGGGACTATAATATTTGTTTCGGCAATGCAAATTTCTTTTCGGCTGGCAATACACAGGGCTGGATTATCGATGGTATGGGCGATGGCGATGCCCATGCCATGCCATTTTGGTGGGAAAAATTCAGGTTAGATCCATTTTTCAATTCTCACTTAAAAAAACGCTGGAACTACTGGATTGAAAGAAATATAAACGAAACTTATCTGAACAAATTTATTGACTCTTGTGCTTTGGAACTAAACGAAGCGCAAAAACGCAATTTCAGAACATGGAATGTGCTTGGTACTTATGTTTGGCCTAACAATTACATTGGCGGAACTTACCAAAACGAACTGAATTATCTGAAAACATGGCTTCGCGACCGTATAAAATGGATGAACAGTCAGATTCAACCAATTGTGGATATTACAATGGGCAAAATTGATCCTGAATTTAAGATTCTGGATTTGGTAACATACCCAAATCCGTTTACAGAAAGTGTGAATTTTAAATTTTACCTGCATCGTGACGAAGAAGTATCTATAAAAATTTCGGATATTCTTGGTCGTGAAATTACTTCATACAAATCGCACCTTGGCCAAGGAGTACACGAAATACCTTTAAACATAAACTGTTCCAACGAAACCGGAAAAGTGTTTGTGTACAGGTTTTATACAGGAACTGAACTCCGAACTACAGGAAAATTAGTAAGTTATCAATAACGAAATATCTTGTATGAAAAAAACAGGCATAAGTGCCTGTTTTTTTTAACTAATCTGCCCTACAACCAGACTGTTTTACGTTTTATAAAAGTTTTCACCTGTGAGCAATGGGATCGGGAATACCATCGGGATCGCCTTTAACAAATCCATCGGTATTTATATTTCCTAACAACAATAATCCGGCCACATGTGGACATGCCATTGAAGTTCCTGAAAGTGTTGCGTATCCGCCATTTTTGTAAGTAGAGTAAACAGAAACTCCCGGAGCACAAAAATCAATAGGTGGATTTCCATAATTTGAGAAAGATGCCCAAGTATCAGTGCTACTCATAGCTGAAACGGTAAAAATATTATTGCCGTTTACCCGTGCAGGCGAAGACAAGGTTGCACTTTTTGATTCATTTCCGGCAGCAAGCGCAAATTTTACAATTGCAGAAGCGTTCAGAACAGCAGCATCCAATGCAGAAGATACGCCGCCTCCCAAACTCATATTAGCAACATCGCCTGCTTTACCATTTGCCATCACATAATCTACGCCGGCAATTACACCTGAAGTAGTTCCACTGCCTGATCTGTCAAGAACACGAACTGAAACCAATTTTACACCCGGCGAAACGCCTACAACTCCAAAATT
>CAYQWD010000072.1:0-564 GCA_964420955.1 uncultured Paludibacter sp.
TTTTTCACTACAAACAACTGTTTTTTAAATGATTATGCTAATTATTTCACCCAAAATATCGGTTCATCCGTTTTCTGTTCTTCGGGATAAAACTGCAGGGCGCTGTCGTTCATTTTCGGATGAGAGTTTTTCAGTAAGCGAATAATTTCACCTCCGGCTAAAAGTACCGGACCGTAACCGTGAGCCGCATATTTGTGCACAGGTCGATAATAATAAAATGCAGCATCAAAACCCATTCCTGTACCCACACAGATACCTTCCACTTCGCCATGTTCATTTACTTTAGAGGCTGTGGCATGCCAGCCAAGTATTGCTATAGGTCCGTAGGCAAGCGCATCAATCCATCCTTTGTTTATTCCGTGGGCAATACAAAAGGTGTAAATTGCTGTAGCAGATGTTTCGAGATACGAATCGTTTTTATCCAATAACTGATGCCAGAATCCTTCGCCCGATTGTAAAGCCGATAAGCCCTGTACATGTTCCTGATAGAGTTTCAGAATTACATCACGACCTTTGTAATTCTCAGGTAATACATCCAAAACTTCCACCAAAGTGAGAATAGCC
>CAYQWD010000072.1:574-9346 GCA_964420955.1 uncultured Paludibacter sp.
GTTGGCGCGCGCCCAATGAAATGTAGGATGCGGCTGCATACTTTCGACCCACCCGTGACGGAAAAGTTGCTTTTCAGGTATCCACATTCGCTCTTTGAAAAGCAGGATTTGTTTTACCGCTTCGTCAAAATATTTGCTGTCGCCGGTAAGTTTTCCCATATTTGCAATAGCAGGAATTGACATATACATATCATCGAGCCAAACTGTATTGTGTTGCGGACGGTTTCGCGCAAAAATACCATCGGCTAACCGATATTCCTTATTCATAATATAATCAATGTAATTATCGATAAGCGGTTTACTATCGAATTGAATACCCGACAGTTGCGCTTTTATCATAGCCGAACAAACAGCTCCGGCATCGTCCAAGGCTTCGGGATGCAAAATTTGGCGCATTTGCGGGTCCTCAATACCTTCTTTTTGCAGATTTCGGAAATAAGGCGCTACTTTTGATAGAAACTGAAATCTGTCCGACACATAGTTTGAATAACGGGAGTCGCCTGTAGTTTCGGCTGCTAAAAGCATAGCCGCATAGGTTACGCCCCATTCGTAGCTCGCCAAACGAAACTGTCCACGTTCCAGTTGCGAGTTTTTATCAATTTTACTGAAGTCGGTAATTTCGGCTTTCGTATCTTTGTTGATAACTTTGGTAGGTGTGGCTTTTTCCAGAAAAACCAACACACGGTCGATAACAGCTTTTACTTCAGCTTGTTCTGGCACTCCATACGGCGTTTTATACTCAGGTTTAAGCAAGTGCAACGGTGTGTTGGAATCGTTAACAGCAGTTGCGACTTCGTTTTTTTTCTGACAGGATGAAAAACTTAGCAGAAATAGCAGTGCAGCCAAGAAGGCGAATGTGATTTTTATTGTTCTCATAACTTATTTATAAATTGGTTCAGTGGGTTTCTCTATTTTTACAGGTAAATTCTTTTTCGAAGGCAAAACCGGTTTGAAATTCTGATGTATGTGGTGCTGTTTTGTTACTTCCGAGGCTAACACATTTTTGAGTTTTACATCTTTAACGGGCAATTCCTTTTCGCCCAGTATCCGCGAAATAAATTTCACTTTTCCGGCTTTGATATTTTTCAGTCGGATTTTATTTATTGGAGTCAAAACGCGGTCGTATGTAGGCATCAGGTTACGCCACTGATACAAGACATCAGTTTCTATCCCCAAAACACCTTCACTCATATTACCCGAACTTACATTTTCGACATGAATATTCTTAACAAAACCACCCCTGCGTTCGTTGGTTTTTATAAATACGAGGTGATACATTTTAGCATTGGGAGCAACTGTACAATTGGTCATATATACATTTTCGATTCCTCCGGACAGTTCACTGCCTATAGCAAGTAACTGATGACCGTTTTTAATGGTACAGTTTCTGATAACCAGATTTCTGGTTGGTTTATTAAGTCGCCATGCTTCATGGTCGCGTCCTGATTTTACAGCTATAGCATCGTCGCCCTGATCAAAAGTACAATTTTCCACGAGGGCATTTTCGGTCATTTCCGGATCGTAGCCATCGTTATTATGTCCGTGAGCAAATACATTCAAATTTCGTAACAATACATTTTTACAAATATAGGTATGAATTGTCCAGAAAGGCGAATTTTCGATGCTGAAATTCTCCAGCCGGATATTTTCGCAGCGGTTGAAGTGGATAAGATGCGGACGTAAATTGGCTGTATCGTTCACCATCATTCGTTGGTTGGTTGGCACATTTGTGTGCGCCATATTGTACAATCGAACCAGACTGTTCATGTGTCCGGCGGGGCGCGAAAACCATTTGCGCCAATGATCCATTTTCGCTTTTATTTTTCCAGTACCGGTAATGGCAATATTGGTACATTCGTAAGCATATAATAGAGGTGAATAATTCATACATTCCAGTCCTTCCCAACTTACAGGTACAGCAGGGAGATAATCATTCGGATCATCGTTGAAAAGCAGAATTGCACCTTCACTTAAAAATAAATTCACATGACTTTTGAAATGCAATTTCCCGGTTAGCCATTCGCCTGCTGGAATTACCACAGTGCCGCCATTAGCAGCATTTGCAGCCGTAATGGCATCAGCAATTGCTTTGGAAGTTCTAACCTTATCGCCCTGCACTGCGCCAAAATCGGCAATTGAAAAAGTAGGACAATTCCTGAAATTGGGAACTGAGAACACGGGCATGTTAAAAGGCGCTTTTACGCGGATTTTTTCACTACTAACCTGAGCAGTAACTTGAACAGTAAATACAAAAAAAAGAATTGAAAGAATTGTAGATTTTTTCATTGAACATCTATTAACAAATTGCAATAATGGCATAATGGCTTATAAAATTATTATTTCTTGAGTGTTTTTTTTAACTTTTTCAGCATTTTATACTTCGATAATTTGACACCTTCTGCCACAGTTTTGGCATTCAGTTCGGCACCCAAACGCGAAGTATGCGTATGATCGCCATGAAACATGAGTTGTACCGAATCTTTTCCCATTTTTTCGTATTTATCAGCCACAAGTCCGTTCAGATCAATATATGGAACTTTTTCCATTTCGGCTGCCTCTTTGCACCATGCACCGAAACTTTTATTGTTCCGAACAATTTGCATACTGTCTTTCTTTACAAAATTATTTCGCGGAATATGTGATAGTAAAATTGGCGTGGCACCTTTTGCTTTAACATCAGCTGCATATTTACGCATATACCTGCCAAAAGTATAAATAGTTTCTTTTTTTCCACTGGCTTCCATAATCACCGTGGTATCGTTATCGCCGTTGCCTTTGAGTGAAGCACGTGGACGTGTGCCGGTGTTTAATGAACCTGCATCGTTGTGCCCGAATTGAATAAAAACATAATCGCCTTTCTGAACACCTGTAAGCACTTTATCCCACAATCCTTCAGTAATAAAAGTACGACTGCTTCGCCCGCCCAATGCATGATTTTCTACTGAAACTTTAGCTGTATCAAACCACTGCCAAAGAAAACTTCCCCATCCAAACTGCCCATTGCTGCCGTCATCGCGGCCATTTTTAACTGTAGAATCGCCAATGGTAAAAACCACGGGACGACCCTTCAGACGTGAACTTCCGGGCATACGACCACTTAAGACAGATTTTACAGGATCAGCGCCAGATTTTAAACCAAGATTTTCATCAGGTGTAACTGATTTAATTTGTGATTCGCAAGTTAACGGTACGTATAAAATCATAAAAATAAAAACAAAATATCGACTCATAATTTTGATAATATATGTTTGAAATAACGAAAAATATTCGTTGAGGGCTTTAAATATACAAAGTTCCAAAAAAACATACACTTTCTTAATAGATAAAAGTACAATAATATTAATAAACATACAAAATTCAAAAAGCGGCCAAAAATTAGTTTAAGTAGATTTTATTTGCTCCAAAAATTTTTATAGATTATTTCATTACTGTGTGAGTAGTTTTGTTGACACTTGGATTTGTTTACTACAGTTTTAATAAGGGAGTTTAATCTTTTATGAAAAATGTATAATAACATTTATGATAATTTGCAATTATGTTAAAAGTTATTTGGCTTAAAATATAACACTGAAAAAAAATAAAATTCACTAACTGTTTTATTATTTATTTGATAAATATTTTTTTTATATCATATTTTTATTGCCGAAAATCAACAACATTTTAAATTATTCAACTAAAAAAATTTATTATGAGAAAATTGAAATTTATTTTTGTACTATTACCCTCATTGATTTTAGCTTCATGTTCAGGCGGCAACGGTCCTGAAGTAACAGCCGAAAAGTTCTTGAAAGCAGTTTACACTGCCGATTTTGAAAATGCAAAAGCGCTTTGTACCGAGGAAACCAAACAAACTATCGATTTGATTGCTGCATTTACTACCGATAAAGTAGCAGAAATGAAAAAAACAAACATCAAACTCGAACAAAAAAGTGTAACATTGTCCGAAGATGGTAATTCGGCTGATGTTGTTTTCCTTGCAAGCGGCATACTCGACTTACAGAAAGGCGAAATTTCTGAATCGAAAGAGGAAAAAGTTCATTTGGTAAAAGTGGATAACAAGTGGCTGGTAGAGAACAAATTGAAATAGCCAAATTCTTTGTAATTATAATTCTGTTGTATGCATCAATTTCGTGTAAAACTGAAAGAAATACAACAGAATTATTTTTTTATTGTACTGACTCACTTCAAAGTGGCGATATAATTCTGCGGAAAAGTTATGGCCTTATCAGCGAGATAATTGCTGCCCGATTAAATGATACTGTTAATATTTCACATTGTGGTATTATACATCAGGATTCAACCGGATGTAATTCATTCACTTTCAGAAAAAGTTTCGGATTTTGATGGAATGCAAAAATGCAGCATCAGGGAATTCTGGGTAAACAGTCGGCCTGAAACAGTTAAAATTTTCAGATTTCTTCATCCAAAACATCAGCTTATTGCAAACTACGCACTTCTTTATCTGAAACAAAAATTACCTTTCGATGATAAATTTGACACAAATGATACAACAACTTTTTATTGTTCCGAATTGCCCGTTCATATCATCAAAACTGCTTTTGGAAGAAACATCCAAGCAGATAAAAGCCTGATTAAATTCTCAAGTTTTATGAATCCTCATTATTTTAGAGAAATTCCTTTTATGCAAAAAAAATCACCCTAAAGTAGAACCTTAAGGTGATTTTTTACAATAAAAGTATAAATGATTATTTTGAATTGATGTAATTCACAATCCATTCTCCAACTTCAGAAGTTGAATAAGCCTTGCCGTCACTTGCAATATCCTCGGTTACTACATTGGCATCCATGCTTGCAGCAACTGCTTGGCGAATCAAAGCTCCTTCTTCCATCATACCGAAAGCATATTCGAACATCAAAGCTGCAGAAAGTATTGTTGCAAGCGGATTGGCAATATTCTTACCCGCAGCTTGCGGATACGAACCATGAATTGGCTCGAAAACCGAAGTATGAATACCAACTGAAGCAGATGGCAACATTCCAAGTGATCCTGTGATAACGGATGCTTCATCAGTCAGAATATCGCCAAAAAGATTTTCAGTTACCAAAACATCGAAACTTTTGGGACATTGAATAATACGCATAGCAGCATTATCCACAAACATATATTCGGTTTCAATATCAGGATACTGAGGTGCAATTTCCTGTGTTATCTGACGCCACAAACGCGAAGTAGCAATTACATTGGCTTTATCAACCATTGTTACTTTTTTACGGCGCTGTCCGGCATATTTGTATGCCAAATGCATAATTCGTTCTACTTCTGGGCGTGTGTATACACAAGTATCATAAGCAGTATTTCCATCTTCGCTCCTGCCCTGTGGGCGACCAAAATACATGCCGCCTGTAAGTTCGCGTATACACATAAAATCGGCGCCGTCAACCAAATCGGCGCGAAGCGGCGATTTATGTATCAACGAGGGAAATGTTGTTACTGGACGAATGTTGGCATAAAGACCTAAATCTTTACGCATTTTTAGCAATCCCTGCTCGGGACGTACTTTTGCATTAGGATTGTTGTCGTATTTCGGATCGCCGATTGCGCCAAAAAGTACCGCATCAGATTTCATACACAATTCATGTGTTGTTTGCGGATAAGGTTCACCTACAGCGTCTATAGCACATGCGCCAACTATGGCATGCTTGTATGAAAGTTCATGTCCAAATTTTGCACATACAGCTTTGGTTACATTCAAAGCCTTCTCGGTAATTTCGGGACCAATTCCGTCGCCCGGAAGTACTGCAATGTTTAATTTTCTCATCAGGAATTAAAATCTTATTATTGTTTTTAAATTCAAATTACTAAAACAATTATGAGCATATCAGCTCTTTTTTTCTTTATACTTTATACTTATATCATGTTCTTTGCTCTTGGCTCATAATCCTTGTTCTTTGTTCTTTGTTCTTTGTTCTTTGTTCTTTGTTCTTTGTTCTTATATCTACGGTAACTGATTATAATTGATTGCAGGAATATTTCCCGAATCAATCATATTCAACATTTTCATGGTAGCTTTTATGGCAGCCACAGTTTGATCGCCATCAAGTCCACGTGTTTTAAACGATTTTTCTTCAAATTTCCATGTTATAATCGTCTGAACAATTGCATCGGTACTTCCCCCGGGTGGTATAACCACTACATAATCCAACAATTCTGGAGTAGGCTTATTGAGGTTTCTGTAAATTTTATACATTGCCTTCGAAACAGCATTATACTGACCATCGCCTGAAGCTGATTGTTCATAAATCTGTCCATCTATTTTCATTTTAACGGAAGCAAAAGGACGCAAGCCGTAAGTTACAGAAAGGCTGTAATTCAACAACTGGATGTTCTGATTATCGACAGAACTATTCAGAACATCGGACACTACAAATGGTAGTTCTTCTAAAGATACAAGTTCCTTTTTATCACCAAGTTCAATAACACGTTGTGTAACTTTCTGCACTAAATCATCATCGAGTTCGATGCCAAGTTGCTGTAAATTTTTAAGTATATTAGCTTTCCCTGAAGTTTTTCCAAGTGCATACTTACGAGTACGGCCAAATCGTTCGGGCAGTAAATCATTGAAATAGAGATTTTTTTTATTATCGCCATCGGCGTGTACGCCAGCCACTTGGGTAAAAACATTATCGCCAATAACAGGTTTGTTAGCTGGTATTCTGATGCCTGAATAAGTTTCAACTACTTTACTTACTGAGTTCACATTTTCTTCAATAAGATTTGTTTTAACTTGGGCATGATCGTGCAGAACTGCAAGTACACTGGAAAGCGAAGCATTTCCGGCACGCTCGCCTAATCCGTTTACGGTAACATGAACTCCTTTTACGCCAGCTTTTACTGCTTCAAAAACGTTAGCCACAGCCAAATCATAATCATTATGCGCATGAAAATCGAAATGTAATTCCGGATAACGTTCAATCATTTTACTGCAAAACAAACGTGTTTCATCCGGATTTAAAACACCAAGTGTATCGGGCAGCATAAATCGTTGAATGTTTTCGTTTTTCAAACTATCAACAATTTGATAAACATATTCTTCAGAATCTCGCATCCCGTTCGACCAGTCTTCGAGATAAACATTGACTGCAATACTCATTTCGATAGCATAAGCAAGTACTGTTTTTATATCTGCAATATGTTCATCAACTGTTTTACGAAGTTGAAAAGTACAGTGTTTTGCCGAACCTTTACAAAGTAAATTGATAACTTCGCAACCGGCATTTTTAATCCAGTTAAGTGAAGTAGTACCATCGACAAAACCAAGCACTTCAACTTTATGTATATGGCCATTCTTCTTTGCCCAATTTGCTACTCTTTTAACAGCAGCATACTCACCTTCCGAAACTCTTGCTGACGCAATTTCAATACGGTCAACATTAAGCTCTTCAAGCAAAAGTCTTGCTATACTTAACTTTTCTTGAGAAGCAAATGAAACACCTGAGGTTTGCTCGCCATCTCTGAGAGTAGTATCCATAATCTCAATTGAGTTGCCTTCCGATATTCTCTTTTCTAAGTTTTTCAGAGAATTTTTATAATCGTTATTTTTTTCTGCCATATAAATTTTTTTATTGCATCCCGTTAATTATTTCTTCAATTGACATTTCATTTTCTGTAACATCACAACCAAAAAAATTCATTTCAGCTGCTTTTTCTTTTGAAAATGTAAAATAAGTACAATCAGCATTTGCACATAATTCATTCTTCTGATTGGTAATTTCAGCTTTAACAATAGCGATATTTCTATTTGTTTCAAAAATTGAAGCCCTTACAATCATATATTTATCTGTAGTGAATAATGTTTTGCGAAACCGAACCTCAAGTTTTGAAGTAACTCCGGTAGTTTGTAGCTTGCGTGCAATTGTCCATGCAGCAATTTCATCCAGCAATAAAGTTTGAATTCCGCCGTGAAGCGTATTATGCCAACCTTGAAATCGGGACTCTGGTTTCCAAACAGATACAATGTAGTCTCCATCTTCATAAAATGTCATTTTAACGCCTGCAATATTGTTTGGCGAACAACCAATACACATATACTCAGGCAACTGCTTCCACGGATTTATTAATTCTCTCATTTTATGTTGAAAGATAAAAAAAATTATCGTAAAATATCAAGCAATTCAGTGAAGAGTTTTGGTTTTCTCAAATTCAATTATCAAATCTTTTTTGCTTAAAAGATAATCGATATCATCGAGGCCATTCAGCAAACATTCCTTTTTATATGCATTGATGGCGAATGTTTCCGTTTTTCCGGTTGCATTGTTTGTTATTGTTTGATTTTCGAGGTCGATTGTAAGTGTAGATTTTGCATCAGCATTAACCGATGTAAAAATTTCTGCCAGGAATTCTGAAGAAACTACAACTGGCAGCACGCCATTGTTAAGCGCATTGTTTTGAAAAATATCGGCAAAGAAGCTTGAAACAACAACTTTGAACCCGTAACCATCAATAGCCCATGCTGCATGTTCACGACTTGAACCCGAACCGAAGTTTTTTCCGGCTACAAGTATCGACCCCGAATAAACAGGATTGTTAAGTACAAAATCTGCTTTGGGGCTACCATCCTTATTGTAGCGCCAGTCGGCAAAAAGATTATCTCCAAAACCATTTTTATCTGTGGCTTTCAGAAAACGGGCAGGAATAATCTGATCTGTATCCACATTTTCGATAGGAAGTGGAACTGCTGTTGAAGTAAGTTTTAAAAATTTTTCCATATTAATATGTTTTGAACGCTTATTTTTGAACGCAAATTACGCAAA
>CAYQWD010000073.1:0-9287 GCA_964420955.1 uncultured Paludibacter sp.
ATATGGAAGTAATTCTCAAAAAGGGAAAAGTAGGTTTTTGCGCAGTCTGACGGTTATGTATATGAAACGTTTGGCATTTCGAAGCATTTTCCTGTCAAGTTACAAGTACTTTTGATACGGGCAGAAATGCTCGATAACGCACTGACTGCCAAATGTTTTATACACGATGTTGTATGCTGGCCGTTTTTCAGTCCTATAATTAATTATATTATTTTTGCTGCACTCACTCTTTTCGACAGGAGGGACGGGCTTGAAGGCTCTTGCCGCAAATTTGGATTGCGCGTTGGCGTGCAGCGTTTACGGCATGTGCCTGAAAGCGAAGGGAAGGGATTCAGTTCCTATAAGAAAACTTTCTTCAATTAATCTTGTAAGCCATAATTCTGGATGATGTTTTAAAAACAGGCAATAACCGCATTAATGTTGTTAATATAAATCCCATTCTTGACCATCCTTTAAACTCACTGAACAAATAGGTTCTCATGTGTTTTAATTCGGGATGCCATTTTTCAATTTCCTTCTCATCATCTACCCCAAATTTGAAAGTAGCATTGGTCTTACTCACGGTATCATGCATGGAAGTTTTATTACTCATCCATTTATTCAACATGTCAAAATGAATTTCTGCCCCACTAAATCGCTCTGCCAGTGCCTTAAAAACTTGTTTATTGTCCGATTCATCAAAATACATCAATACACCTTCAATAATGAAAATAAAACTTCCATCGGTGTGTCTTGCTTTGAGGTCATCCAACCAATGGGTTTCTAACATTGAACCTGAAATGAGATGTTCATTTGAATGGCAAGGAACTAGTTGTTTCCTCAGGTTGATTGCTTCTTCAATATCTAAACTGTATAGAACTGCTTTTTCCGAAATGTTGCCAATCCTTTGAACCCTTGCATCAAGACCACAGCCAATTATTACAACTACAGGTTTAAGATGTTTTTCAATGAATTGCTTTACAATATTGTCGAAATGCGAAGCCCTGATGGCAACACCAACAGAACTTGCCTTCTTGTTTTTATATTTTGAAAAATCATAGTCAATCTTATCAACTAAATCACAGGCAGTGTGGTCAACAATCAAAGGATTTTTCTTTTTTGACTCTACCGCTTTAGCATAAAGGGTAATAAATAATGTATCTGCAATGCTACCTTTAATCTCTGTTTTAAATTTATGATTCATAACAGATTATCTTTTCAAGGGTTTCAAAAACAGGTTTTGTTTGATAATTAGGTTTAAACTTTTCGATACTCCGCTCAATGTATCTTTCGCATTGTTGTATGCGGTCGTAACCAAGCATAACCCCAAGAATAAAATCTTCTTCAGGGGTAAAATTGCTTAGGGATTGTTTGTTGAATGAACGTATAATACTGACACATTGATGCTTTCCAAAGAAAATATTGACTTTTTGCGAGGTAACGTATTGTATGAAATACGAAATATTGTTCCGGTCGAGTTTTTCCTTCGCCAAATCAAGCTCTGCACTGCTCATAGTATGTAAAACAAGGTTTCTTAACCCTTTTTTATATTCGTATATGTGATGGCACAGAACTTTCATGAAAGATATATTTAAAATTGTTTCGAGATTTCATTAAGCCATTTATCTAAGCGGCTGTTTGTCAAATTACTTTCGTTATCTTCATCTAAGGGAAGGCCAACAAACGAGCTATCGGCAACAGCTTTTGATTCACTAAAACTATACTCTGAGGTTTTGACCATTCCGACAATTTTACAACCTTTGTCTTTGATTGTTTCGTAAATCGTTCCGATTGCATCTACAAATGTATCAGGGTATCCTTCGCAATCGCCTAAACCAAACAATGCAATAGTTTTGCCTTTCAAATCAGCTTTTGCAAGTTTAGGAAGAAAGCTATCCCAATCGTCCTGTAAATCGCCAATCCCCCAGGTTGAAGAACCAAATATCAGGTTGTTATAATCAGTGATATTCTCAATTGGGTCATCGGCGACATTGTAAATATCTGCATTCAATTTTGTTGCTATTGTTTTCGCAACACTTTCTGTATTACCGGTTGACGAACCGTAAAAAATTGCTGTTTTATTCATAATTATCAATTTAAAACTATGTTTTTAGTTAATAAATGTTCAAGTTTCAGTTCTTGCTTTTGGGGTTTTAATGAAAGCAGTTCTTTCAATTCTAAGAACTCACT
The DNA here is from genome assembly GCA_964420955.1 of uncultured Paludibacter sp. Lineage (GTDB taxonomy): Bacteria > Bacteroidota > Bacteroidia > Bacteroidales > Paludibacteraceae > Paludibacter. The sequence continues at coordinate 2,170 of CAYQWD010000073.1, forward strand.
GGCATTTAGTGCCAGAAAGTTGTCGTTTAATCCACAATGCAATAATATTTTCCTGCGGTTTTGTGCATTTTTGTTTTTTACAAGGTAAAACTCAAAGTCAATAGAATTGACATACTCTTTAAATGCCCCAAGTTCGTCAAAAGACAGATTTAAAAGCAGGTTGCCAAATTCTAAATGAACTAATTTCTGCTAAAAACAGGCAAATATCTGTCCGTTAGGTGTTGAGCTGATTAATTTCATAATTCACAGTATTTGGAAATTCCTCGTACTTTTCATTTTTTAATCTTTCAGGTTTGGTTTCATTTGATAGTTCCATTCTTCTTTGTTTCATCCAGTCTTCCTCAATGAATGACAAGCTGCCAATAAATTGTTTACAAGTGAAATTTTGTTCTTTTGTATTTACTGAGTTTGTTTTCATTTTATTCAAATTAGAAATTCAACTATGCAAAATTCCCTATAATTATAATATCACACAATCGCTTAAATTGATGAAAAAAGATTGTAAAATCACTAATAGTGAGGGGTATAACCTGTTAATCTAAGAAAATATTTTAAGACTAATACCTGATAATCATTTCGTTAAAACAAAGTTACTCCGGTACATAAATAATCTCACCGTTTTCAAGTTGGTATGCTACACCAACCTTTCGACCCCGGGCTCCGTTTGACTGTTGTTCCTCCGATGCTTTATACGTTTCTATTTTTTCGCCTTTTTTGGTAATGATTTCCATTTGCTCGGTTCCGGGGTTTTTTACCATAGTAAAATCCTCTTTCGAAAACAGTTCGTTCATATTATATCTCGTAACCAATGCTACCATAAGGGCAACAGCAAAAACCATTGAAACATCGAAAAGATTGGTTAGTACCGATAACGGGTCGTTTTCTTCGCTTTTGTTCAGCAATTTTCTATTTCGTTTCATGTACAACCTCCGTTTTTTTTGAATTGGTTAAAAAGCCAACGTGGTTTATCTTATGCCCTGCATTAATTTCCTCAAACGAAGCCGCAATATATTCGAGGGTATTCATATCATCGGCATACCAGCGCTGTTTTACCTGTAAGGTAATAAAGTTAACTGCTCCAATAAAAACACCTATAACCGTAGTTGCGAAAGCCACTTGCATATTCGATGCCATAGATGCCACATCACCGGTGGCCAAACCAACCAAAGCAGGCCCCATGGGGATTAAAGTTCCCATTAAACCCAATATTGGACCAAGTTTTGTTAAGGTTTTTGACTTACCGAGGTCTTTGTCAGCAATAATTTCGTATTCGCCAATCAGAAGATTCATCGTGGCCGGGCTTTTTTGGTTCTGAAACAATCCTTTAATGGCAATATGAAAATCATTCTCTTTGTTATTTTCCATATCATCCAAAATAAAATTTTGAACGCCCTCTGTTTTTAGTTTATTTTTTATTGTAATATTATTTTTTTTCCGGTTGATGAATTGACCGTAAAAACTTCCTCCAAGAAGCAAAGTCCTTAAAAAGAATAAGAGCAGCAACACGATAACTGGCACCAATAGCCCTGTGGTTAACCAATAAAGTATATTAGTAATTGTATCCATTTCTATGTTTTTTGAAAATTCTGTTAAAAAAATGTTTTTGTTTATAAAAGAAAAAACCTGCAAGAAATCCGGTAGCAACAATCACTGCGAAAACAAGTATTTGAACTGCATTGAGGGTTGAATTATAATTACTTGTATTATAATCGGCCAGCCCTGCATTGAACTGGATTGCAAGAATAAAGAGTGCAAAATTGATAAGGAATTTCAACTCGTACCGAACCGATAAATCAGGAAGTAGTTTTTTAATAATCAACGATAAGGTGAAAACCACAAACATTGATAAAAAAACTGATGTTGTAGCAATCCAGGGAAATGGTTGACCTACCATTTTCTTGAACAACATTAATTCAGCATAAAAAATAATACCAATTATAAGTAATCCGGGCAAAAGTTTCAGTATTCTCGAAGGTCGCTTTTTTTTCGGCTCAAATATTTGGTTGAGCATCCCTATACTAATGAGCATACCGCATATAGCCTCGATGGTAATAACAACTGCAATATTCGATACTATCGATTTGTTGGCCACAAGCTTGCCGAAAAAATCGGAATTGGTTTTTAAAATAACAGGGTAACATATAAATGCAATTAACCCGCTAAGTAAGGTATAGAGAATTATTCCTTTATAGCCATTGAAAAATGTGGCTTTACAGGAATAATTTAACACCCCCGCTATTACTATTAGTTGAAAAATGATGTCCATATCATAATTTATCTTTTTTTAGTTTCCATGAATCGGTTATTAGTAGAATACTTATAAGGAATATGGGTATTATAATAAAAAGCTGTGTAGGGTCGAACCTACGGGCTGTAAAGAATTCAGACAGATGACCTGTATTAATCAGCATTGCCATTGAAGACAGAATAAAGTTCAACAACCAACCCATATTGTTTTTCAAAAAGTTTACTGCAATAATTGCCAATACGGGAATTAAAAATGATAGACCAAATGTAAGAACCATAGAAATCGGCATTTGCCCCGTTGCCCCTGGTTTTACAATATCAATACCATAAAATCCCGGAACAAGGTGCAAAACAGTATGATACATCAGCCCTGTTAATACAATAAACCAAAGGCTTGTTATTCTGTTAATCCTTGTTTGTTTGTTCATTTCTTTCTTTTTATTAAAACATATACTGTCAGTAACACAAGAATCGCTGCCATCACGTACCATAGCGTATAGCTATTTTGTTTGACGGGTTTCACATTGTGCTTGTGCTTTTCTTCCTTTTGATTCTCGTCCTTTTTCAGCACCACGCTTTTACTGTTATTATCAATTTGAGCATTGCGTGCTTCATCAATTTCCTTTTGATAATCTATCGAAAGTTGTTCGGGCAGTTTGCCGGCAATAAAACTTCGCAGTTTGGCATTGTCGCATACAAAGCCGCTGCATCCGGCATCATGGTCGCGTACCAGTTCGGCGTGAAGCTGTGAGAGTTCTTTTAATTGTTTCTCCGTTGCTTTCCAGTAACCTTTGCGGGCAGTTTCGAGCATTACTGATGTCATTTCCTGCAAAGCATAAGGGTTTTCAACTTCAAATCGTTGCCTGATTTTTAAATTCAACTTATCATTCACGTATATTTCGTGAAAGGTATCCCAGATGTAATTATCAATGGCTTCGGGTTTCATCACATTCCACCCGTAGGTATTGCGGAAGATTTCAGCAAAATGTTCCATCGAAGATGCTTCGCCGTCAAGAAGTTCTTTGATATATTTTGGATTGAAAACGGTAGAGTTGGTTTCCACTCCAATGGCTTCTTTTAATTCCTGCATCCTGGGGCGGTTTACATTACGGAAATCGTTAAAATATGCACGAGGGTCGTTTCCGGTTACGTTGCGTACGGCAAGGTTGATACCCCCCATAAATTCATATACATGGTCGAGGCTTAAAGGCCCCCAGGTATTGCTTGCCCTTGGCTGCACCACCACCTCGGTGTTCAGCAAAGCTGCCTCAAAAATACCCTTGCGATATATTCCCCAGTCTTCGCTGTTGCCATAAATAGCCCCCATGTTGTTGATATATTGTTCGGCAAGTTGTTTTTCATTATCCCATGCATCTCCTTTTTCTACCAAACCCGTTATGCCTGTGCCATAGTTGCCGTTTACACCGCCAAACACTCTTTTCGATGCAAATTTACGGGCATCTAAGGGAGAAAAACCTTGTTCAAGCAAATGCTTCTCGGCATCAATCAATCCTTTTTTCACATAATTAAGACTATATTCGTCTTTTGCTTCCAAAGCCATGGCAATAGCCTTGTTAATCAAATCAAGCCGTGAAGCTGCCAAATCTCGTAACTGCCCCGATGTTTGTACAACCACATCAATTCTTGGCCGTCCAAGTTCTTTTACAGGAATAAGTTTAAGGTTACGTACGGTGCCAAAACCATCGCGGACAGGCTCTACACCCAAAAGATATAAAATCTGGGCAATGGTAGCCCCTTCGGTTGAAATAAAATCGGTTGACCAAAGGGTGAAACTTATTTTTTGGGGGTATCGGCCTTTCAGTTTTTTTTCGTTTTCAAGCAAAGAATTTGCCAAGTTCACACCCACCTTCCATGCTTCGTCGGATGGAGTGCGTTCGGCATCCACCGAATACATGTTTCGCCCTGTTGGCAATGATGCAGGGTTTACAATAAAGTCGCCACCCGATGATGGGGCGGTATAGCCACCATTTAACGCGTTTAAAACAGCTTTTAACTCGTAAGCAGGACTTTGTGCAAGATTCAATTTATTTTGCAGCGCAGTATTTATGCTCTCTTTTAGCTTTATTACCGCTTTGGCATATCGTTCCAGGCGTTCTTCTTTTAGTGCTAGTGCATTGTTAACTATTTCATTAGCTTGTTCAAATGCTTTTTCAAAAGAAGGTTTGTCGGACAATTTCGCAGCATATTCTTTATGTTTACTATAAACATAGGCATCTTTATTGTTTTGAATAAAATTCAGGATGTTTTTTCCTCGTTTAAGTTCATCAATATTCAGTTTTTTAACTTTTTTGTCCAGATTATTATCATATACCAAGGTAAACCAATCGGTATAATTTAATGAATCCAAGGTTATGGCATTTGCTTTTAGTATTTTGATTTTTTCTGCTTCAATTTTTTCTGTCAGTTTATCATCGGCAAGCAACTGAAATGTTTTTACCCTGATGGTACTGTCCTGCATCAGATGCAAAAGTTCAAGCATGTCGGGTTGCGTGGCAATGTTTACCGATTCATACATTTCGGGTGCCATGCCTTTCATTTTTTCCGCCATTTTAATGGCTTTATCGCGTTTTGCAGGGTCGAGCATATCCGATGATTTCGCAAAAACTTTCTCTGATTTTAATTTTTCGATGTAAGCTTTGTTTTTTTCGTTGCTGCAAAGTTTTACCAATAGGTAGCGCAGTTGGGTGGTGTCTGTTTTTGTTTTTTCTTTTACCCCCTTATCGCCATAAGTCATCATTAAAGCCAGCAAATCCACGTTTTTGTGTTCCTTCTCCCATTTTTCAGCCATTTCAAGTTCTTCTCCGGTGATTAATCCATTAATAATAATTTCAGGATTGCCTCCTTTCATTACCTTATCAATTATTGAAACAGCTTTTGGGCGATATTTTTTTGATACGAACATGGCGCTGCTATACTGGTTTTGTGTAATCCGGTTTCGTAGAAGGTCGAGTTCGGCAAGTGAAAACGCAACAGGGTCGGTTGACATGAGTATTGAAGAGATCTTCAGTTTGCTTTGCGAATATGGGATACCCATGGTATATAATCCTGCTGTAACTTTCTCTTCCTTAATCTCTTCGAGGTATTCATGAATTTTATGAATGTCGCTGCCTGTGTAAGCACGGGTTGAATCGAGGATTAAGGCACGGTGAATATTTAATTTTTCGGTCAGTTCCTTTACCGATAGGGCATACTGTTCGCGAACAGGCCCATCGGGGAGGCTGTTGTATTTGTTGAGTTTGTTGTTGAGGCTTTCCAAATCACCGCTGATACCACTTTTCATAAACGGCGGGGTAAGGTATGTGATAAGGGTTGCATACGACCGCCGTTTGGCAATAATACCTTCGCCAATGTTGCTGATGGTGTAATTATAAAAATGGGGTGTTGTACCAATAAGCCTATCTGCCCAATCGTAATCGGACAGTGCAATCTGCTTGCCGGGCGTAAATTCGAGGCTGCCGTGTGTACCGAAATGGAAAACGGCATCGGCACCAAAACCGTAGCGTGTCCACAGGTACGATGCTATGTAAGTGTGCGGGGGAGCTACGTTTGCCCCATGAACAAGTTGTTGCTCATCGTCGCCAATGCCGGGCATAGGTTGTGGCAAGAGACACACATTGCCAAATTGCACTGCGGTTACGGCCAGGTATTCTTTCCCCTCTTTTACTACCTTCATATATTCGCCGGGTGCTTCACCGTATTTTTCAACTACACTGGCATATAAATCTTTGGGCATCGCTTTCATGCACCATTGTTCATAGGTTTGTTTTTCAACCAATACAGGGCTACCAATTTTTAGGTATTCTTCAAAAGCTCCTATTGCATAAGGACCTAAAACAGGTCCCTTTTTCATGAGTATTTTTTCAAATTCTTCTTTGGTTTCGGGCAATCCGTTAAGGTTATACCCATTTGCTTTTAGCTCTTGTAAAACACGGTATAGCGAAGGAATTACTTCAAGCCCCGATGCTACCAGAGAGTTTTTGCCGGGCCCTTTGAAATAATAAATAGCCACTTTTTTATCTTTGTTGTCGGCTTTTCGCAGATATACCCATTTGGCAGTAAGTTCGCTGAAATCGCCAATACGATTATCTATCCCGTCAAAAATAAGGTTACCTGCTTCGTTCAAATACTGGGCAACAACGGCATAAGGCACCACAGCCCCATCAAGTTCGGGCATTACCACGCTCATGGAAAGCATTCCGCCCGTCATACCCAGTGGGTCTTTAAGCCATTTGTCGTATTCATCAAAAACTGTAAGTGGAGTAAGTACGGGAATATTCTTCTCTTTTAGCCATTCAATGGCTTTGTCCTGCTGCCCCATTGCCAAACGGCCGTGGGGTCTGAGCAATACGATATCAGGATTGCAGGCTTGCAATAACTCAAGTTTTTTTCGTCCAAACGAACGAATCGGGTAAACGTTCAACCCTTTCGCTTCAAGCCCCTGAATGAGCTTGTTGGTATGCTCGGCGTTTGAGTTTTGCTGATTAATATTACCGGCAAGCAAAGCAACACGGAATGCCCCTTCTTTGTAGAAACCTTTTTCCCTGTAATAGGTTTCGTATTCATCAATGGAGCCAAAAATTTTTTCGTCTTCGATATGAAAAAAAAAGTCATCGGGCAGGATTACCGCACTATCATAAGGTTGAAGGAACAGTTTTTTGCCATCTATATGCCTGCGAGTATAGTTAAAAAGGCTGCGGAAATTCGCAGTGCCTTTATTCTCCATCAGGTCTGTAATATAGTCAAGTTCTTTCCCTTCCAGGTTGGTAAGATTGTATTCCGGGTTTGTAATATCTGCCATGTATATTTTTACTCCTTTGCGGCCGGCTTCCCTTATAATGTCAAGCTGTTCG
>CAYQWD010000074.1:0-3197 GCA_964420955.1 uncultured Paludibacter sp.
TTAGATTTATTTTATTGATTGTCTTTTGTTTATATGCTTTTTAAGGCTCGACTAACTACAGGAAAGTTTTTGATTCAAAAATAAGCCGTTGCGCTACGGTTGCACACAGACACAAACAAAAACCCCTAACTGACAAAAAATCAATTAGGGGTTTTCTCTGCTTGTACCCGAAGCGGGACTTGAACCCGCACAGCCGTGAAGCCAAAGGATTTTAAGTCCTTCGTGTCTACCATTCCACCATCCGGGCAATCATTTCACTTTTTTAAAAATACTGTTTTAGTAATGAAGTTTAATGGTGCAAAAGCGGGTGCAAATATAGCTTCATTTTTTGGAAATATAAAATTTTTTGCACTCAACTTATTAATATTTGGACAAAAAAAACGGGATGTTCTACACATTCCGTTTTTTTTAATATCAATACGGTTTATGCCAGGCTAACAAAAACTTCAGCTTCTTCTTCTCTGAAATTCAGTTTACCTTCGCGAGCCAACCAACCAAATGCCATGTTTAAATCTTTGTCAGTAAGTTTAGTTGCTTTTTTTACGGCTTTCACATTAAGTTCTCCGTTTTCTAAGGCTGCCCATACCAAACCGGCGCTGTTACCAATTTTTTCGTTTAACATAATTATAAAGTTTAGTGTTTCAATATGTAATAATTACAGTACAAAAGTACAATAAATATGCTAAATAACACAATTTTAAACGTTAAAGTTATGTTTTTCTAATGATTTATGTTATACAGCATACATTTCGTCAATCAGCATCTTGTATTTTTGCATAATTATGGCACGGCGCATTTTCAGTGTATTGGTAAGTTCGCCCGATTCGATAGTAAATCCTTTTTTGATGAACCTGAACTTTTTTATCATTTCGTAATTTGCCATTCCTTTTTGTTTTTCTGCAATGCGACTTTCAACAAATTTATAAATCTGTTCAGAAGCAAGCAAATCATCGGCAGTTTCAAACTCAATATTATTCTGTTGTGCATACTCTTCCAATGCCGGAATTGAAGGCACAATAATAGCAGCAACAAAATTACGCTCATCGCCAATCACAGCTACCTGCTCGATGTATTTATCCATGCCAAGCCGGGTTTCAATTTCCTGTGGAGCTATATATTTTCCGTTCGATGTTTTAAACAAGTCTTTTATTCTTTCGGTAAGCACAATTTTATTGTCCTTTATATAACCGGCATCGCCTGTTCTGAACCAGCCATCGGCTGTAAATGCAGCTTTATTGGCTTCGGGATTTTTATAATAACCTGGAAATATTGTTTTTCCTTTCAGCAGAATTTCACTGTCATCGCCTATCCGAACGCTTACATCGGGCATAATGCTGCCTACAGTTCCTATTTTATAACGCGTGTAATCGAAACAAGTTACAGTTGCAGTACTTTCGGTAAGTCCGTATCCATAAATAATCGGAACTCCAATACTGCGCATGAAAATTGTTATATCATCGCTTAGTCGTGCTCCTGCAGTAGGCAGCATATTGGCATTTTCAATTCCAAGTGTATTTTTTACTTTTGAAAAAATAAGTTTATCAGCAACCGTATATTTAATTTTGAGCCAAATACTTGGCTTTTTGTTTTTTCGCAGATAATCCAGATTGTATTTTTTTCCTGTAGCTACTGCCCAAGTTACTATTCCCTGCTTGAGTGGCGACATTTTGCCGATATTTTCCTGCACTCCGGCATACACTTTTTCCCAGAATCGCGGTACTGCACACATTAAAGTTGGACGAACATCCTTTATTGTTTGCTGAATTTCGAGTGGACGCAGATTGATGTAAATTGTTACTCCTTTGAACAGACAAAAATAACACCATGTACGCTCAAAAACATGCGATAATGGCAAGAAAGCGATTGATTTATCGGCATCGGTAACGCTTGTGAGACGTATAGTATGAATGCGCATGGCTTCTATAAAACAGGAATGAGGCATCATTACACCTTTTGGATTTCCTGTAGTACCCGAAGTATAAAGGATACAGGCTAAATCGGTTTCATTTGCATCTTCGCGAAGTTTTTCAATTTTGGCAGCAATTGCAGAATCCTGTCCCAACTTTATAAAATCAGCAAAATACATCGAATTTTCATTATCAACAAGCTGAACAGAATTATCGAAAACAATAATTTTTTTCAACACTTTTGATGTTTTAAGCACTTCCAAAGCCACTTCGTACTGTATCTGTTCTCCAACAAAAATTATTTCGACACCTGCATCGTTTACAATAAAATCTACCTGCTGAGCTGAAGATGTTGCATACATTGGCACCACAATAGCACGTACAGAAAATGCTGCAAAATCCACGATAAGATTTTCAACCATATTCGACGAAAACTGACCTATAGATTTCTGTGGGTCAACTCCTGATGCAATTAAAGCTCCGGCAACAATATCTACCTGCGAATTTAAATCATTCCAGCTGATACTTTTCCATTCATCGGTTAGGTTTTTCCTGAAAAAAAGGACTTGTCTGTTTTCATATATTTTAGCCTGCTTTTGAATAAGGCGCGCAAAATGTATTGTTTCCATGCTTTTCTTATTTTTTTGTGTTTAATTTGGCGTTTATTTATTTCGGTAATAATTGTGCTTAAAAATAGGTTATAACATGAATTTAAATATATGCAAACTATGCAATTACAACAATATCAACCTTAATTAGTTCGCTGTATTTCAGCTTTTTTTTGTCATTAGGCAATTAATTTTAGAAAATATTACCAGCGTCGATTAATTCTAATGCATTAAAGGATGCATCTTGTTCAGCTTCTTTCTTGCTTGATCCTTTTCCTGAACTTATTTGTTTTCCATCAACAGTAAGTATAACTTCAAAAGCATGACTGTTTGAAGTTATCAGTTCATCTTTAAGCAAAACAAATGCCACAGTCAGTCGGTTTTTTTGGCTCCATTCGATGATTTTCGACTTAAAATTCACATCAAGTTGCGAAAGTTTATCAATATCAATATAAGTGTTTAGAATTTGTTTCTCGAAAAAATGTTTACATTTTTTATACCCATAATCCAGATAAATAGCTCCCATTAAGGCTTCGAGTGCATTACCATAAATGTTTTTATTCACATTTGTTTGCAAAGGGGATGAGCCATGCATAAGCTTATCGATTCCGACTGCAATAGCCAAACGGTTTAACGACTCGCGACGTACGATTTTTGAGCGGGTATTTGTAAGAAAACCCTC
>CAYQWD010000074.1:3210-9254 GCA_964420955.1 uncultured Paludibacter sp.
AGGAAATCGGCCACACAAGAACCAAGCACAGCATCGCCAAGAAACTCCAAACGTTCGTTACTTAAAGGCATTCCGTTTCTGTCAGAAACAGACAATGAACGATGACTCAATGCCTGACGATAGTAGTTGATATTATCAGGATAAAAACCCAAAATTTTATAGAATAATAAATAAGGCTCTTTTCGAGCATTCGACAAGAGCCTAATTTTTTGTAAAATATATTTAATCACTTTAGTTAAACCACTAATTTGTGTATTTCTTAATAATGATACTTGCATTGTGCCCGCCGAAACCAAAAGTATTGGATAAAGCAGTGTTCACAATACGTTTTTGCGCTTTATTAAGTGAAATTTAATCTGAAATCGATTTCAGGATCTTCATCACCTTCAGTAAAATTAATTGTAGGAGGTACAATATCATTTACTACCGCAAGAACAGAAATAATTGCTTCTATAGCGCCAGCAGCTCCAAGTAAATGGCCTGTCATAGATTTTGTAGCGCTGATATTTAATTTGTAGGCATGTTCTCCAAATACATCTATAATTGCTTTTGGTTCGGAAATGTCGCCAACAGGTGTTGAAGTGCCGTGCACATTGATATAATCTATATCTTCGGGATTCAATCCTGCATCTTTCAGGGCGCGTTGCATAACCAATTTTGCACCTAAACCATCGGGATGGCTTGCCGTAAGGTGATATGCATCGGCTGATAAGCCTCCACCTACAACTTCACAGTAGATATTTGCACCGCGAGCCAGTGCATGTTCCAATTCTTCGAGAACTAAACAACCTGCACCCTCGCCCATAACAAATCCATCGCGGCTTTTGCTGAACGGACGTGAAGCAGTTTGCGGATCATCATTGCGCGTAGAAAGCGCTGTCAATGCATTAAATCCACCTACGCCACCGGGTGTTAGCGCAGCTTCGGCGCCTCCTGCAAGTATTATATTTGCTTTTCCAAGCCGAATATAATTAAATGCATCGATAAGTGCGTTTGTCGATGAAGCACATGCTGATGCAGTTGAATAATTCGGACCACGAAAACCATATATCATCGAAATTTGACCTGCAGCAATATCCGATATCATTTTCGGTATAAAAAACGGATTAAATTTCGGACCGTTTTCTTCATTTTTATAATAATATCCTATTTCCTGTTCGAATGTTTGAATACCACCTATACCCGCTGAAAAAATAACACCAACCTCATCTTTATCAATAGTATCGAGATTCATGCCTGCATTTTCAACCGCTTCTTTAGCCGAAGCAATGGCATATTGGGTGTATAAATCCATTTTTCGGGCTTCTTTCCGATCCAAGAATGCCGATGGATCAAAATTTTTTACCTGGCAGGCAAATTTGGTTTTGAACAGCGATGTATCGAAATAAGTTATCGGGCCGGCACCACTAATACCGTTAACAATACTGTTCCAGAATTCGGGAACAGTATTACCAAGGGGAGTAACAGCGCCTAAACCCGTTACCACAACTCTTTTTAATTCCATAAATAAAAAAATTGCGGAATAAACTTATTTTTGTAAAGCTTCGATGTGAGCGATTGCTTCACCTACTGTGGCAATTTTTTCAGCCTGCTCATCGGGAATTGATATACCGAATTCTTTTTCAAATTCCATAATCAGTTCTACAGTATCCAATGAGTCAGCACCCAAATCGTTTGTGAAACTGGCTGTTGGAACTACTTCCGATTCTTCAACGCCTAATTTGTCACAGATGATAGCTTTTACTTTAGCAGCAACTTCTGACATAATTTTAATCTTTTAAGTTTGTAAATAAAATTTGTTTTCTAATTTTGCGGTGCAAAGAAATGAAAAATTCTTCAAACATCTACTATTTCCACTGAAAAAATTGTATTTTTTTGCACAGTTAAAACACTTTTGAGCAATAAACTTATAGTCCTATGTCCGTCAGAATAGCCATTTTTGCTTCAGGTTCAGGTTCAAACGCCGAAAATATAATTAACTATTTTTCACACACCAATCACTTCGTTTTTCCAATTATTCTTTCGAATAATCCGGATGCGTTTATTCATCAAAGAGCAAAGAATCTTGGTATTCCTTCAGTTATTTTTTCAAAGTATGATTTCAACGAAGGAGAAAAAGTGTTGGAAGTTTTAAAAGAATTCAATATCGATTGTATCGTTCTTGCCGGTTTCCTGTTACGCGTTCCTCAAAATATTATTGATGCTTTTCCCGATAAAATAATCAACATACACCCTGCACTTCTGCCAAAATACGGAGGTAAAGGTATGTACGGCGATAAAGTGCACAAAGCGGTAATTGAAGCAGGTGAATCTCATTCAGGCATTACCATACATTACGTGAACGAAAATTACGACGAAGGAAGTATTATTTTTCAGGCGAAATGTACGATAACTCCCGATGATACCCCTGAAACACTTGCTGCAAAGGTTCATGCGTTGGAATATGAACACTTTCCGAAAGTTATTGAGAAACTTTGGGGATAATTTTGATTTCCAATTTACAGATTTACAATTTACAATTACATTTAGCAAAACCATTGCTTTGAGAATTCGTGGGAGGATAGAATTCCAATTCTGTCCAATTAAAGAATATTTCTTAATTTTACTTAGACAGAATTGGAATTCTGTCATCCCAGACAAACACATTATAAAATTCAGTTCAGGTTACAAACCCTTTCATTTCACGTCATAAATAACTGCGATTGAACTCAATTATTTATGAAATCAACAATTCTATTATTTTCTCTGATTTTTCACACGGTTGTCTTTTCACAAAGCCCTCTCATTCCTTCATCTTTAAAAAACAGCAATGAAGTTACGCAAAGACGTATGACCGAAATTTACGAGCAGGTTAAAACGCCTTTCAAATATGGCCTTGTACTTGCCCCAACCAATAACAATTATAAAATTGATTGTCCTACTGTTTTCCGCAAAGATGGAAAATGGTATATGACTTATCTGCTTTATAACGGTAGAACCGGAACAGATGGGCGCGGTTATGAAACATGGATAGCTGAAAGTGATAATTTACTGGAATGGAAAACGCTTGGTAAAATACTGTCGTTTAGAGATGGTTTTTGGGATCAGAGTCAACGGGGCGGATTTCCTGCTTTGCCGGATAATACATGGGGCGGAAGCTACGAAATGCAACCTTACAAAGGCAATTATTGGATGACTTATATCGGCGGAGAAAACGCCGGTTACGAGAAAGGTCCGCTAAGCATAGGTTTGGCGTGGACAGCAAAAAAAAATTTTGGGAAAGCGATTGAATGGGAATCTTCAAAAAAACCAATTCTTTCTATTGCAGATAAAGATGCACAATGGTTCGAAAACCTAACCCAATATAAAAGCACCATTTATCGGGATAAGAAAAAAACCCTGGGCGCTCCGTTTGTAATGTTTTACAATGCTGGAGGAAAACATCCTGAAACGGGACTGAAAGGCGAACGTATCGGAATTGCCCTGTCGAAAGATTTGAAAAAATGGAAACGTTACGAAGGGAATCCGGTTTTCGGGCACGAAATACAGGGAATGATTACAGGCGATGCGCAAATTGTACAGTTTGGCAATATTTACGTGATGTTTTATTTCTCAGCTTTCAACCCAAACAAACCATACAAAGCCTACAATACTTTTGCATGCAGTTACGATTTAGTAAACTGGCACAACTGGCAGGGCGATGATTTAATCGTTCCTTCCAAGCCTTACGATGATTTGTTCGCGCATAAAAGTTATGTTGTAAAATATGATGGCATAGTGTATCATTTTTATTGCGCTGTGAATAAATTCGATCAGCGCGGCATTGCAGTGGCAACCAGCAAGCCAATGGGACGTTCGCAGGTTCGTTTTCCTGAACCGGAAATCAAAAATCGCCGTACGATTGTAAATCTGAACCACGGCTGGAAAACTTGGATGAATAAAGACACTTTTAAAGTGAATATTCCGCACAATTGGGACGATTATTACGGTTATCGACAATTAACACACGGAAATTTACACGGAACAGCAACTTACACCAGAACTTTTACTGCTCCCGATGCCGGAACTGACAAACAATATTTTCTACGTTTAGAAGGCGTTGGAACTTACGCAACTGTAACACTGAACGGTAAAAAATTCGATCGTTTCCCCAGCGGACGCACAACAAAAACAATTGACGTAACTAATTATATTAAACCCGGACAAGCGAACAAACTGACTGTTGTAGCCGAACATCCGGAAATGATTGCTGATATGCCGTGGGTTTGTGGCGGCTGTTCTTCGGAATGGGGTTTTAGTGAAGGTTCACAACCGCTGGGAATTTTTCGACCTGTAGTACTTGAAATAACCGATAATGTTCGAATTGAACCTTTTGGAGTACATATTTGGAATAATGATAACGCTGATACAGTTTTTATCGATACCGAAATAAAAAATTATTCCGGTAAAAAAGTGGAAATTGAACTAGTAAACAAACTGAACAACGATGACGGCATTGGCGTATTTCGTTTGGCTGAAAAAGTTGAATTACAACCCAACGAAACAAAAATTGTTCGTCAGGTATCTGCAATAAAGAATCCTACGTTTTGGAGTATCGAAAAACCCTATTTGTACAAGCTGGCTTCAATGATAAAAAGAGGAGACAACATAACTACAGATGAAATAACCACACCTATTGGCATTCGCACCATAAGCTGGCCTGTGAAACGCAACGACAATGATGGGCGTTTTTTCCTGAACGGAAAACCTGTATTTATCAACGGCACCTGCGAGTACGAACATCAGTTCGGACAATCGCACGCATTTAGTAACGAGCAAATTGCAGCACGCATTAAACAAATAAAAGCAGCAGGGTTCAATGCTTTTCGGGAAGCGCATCAACCCCACAACCTCGAATACCAACGATTGTTAGACGAACAGGGAATTTTGTTTTGGACACAAATGTCGGCGCATATTTTGTACGATACACCTGATTTTCGTGCGAATTTTAAAACACTGCTTCGTCAGTGGGTAAAAGAACGGAGAAATTCGCCATCGGTAGTAATGTGGGGTTTGCAAAACGAAAGCGTTTTACCAAAAGATTTTGCTGAAGAATGCAGCGCAATAATTCGCGAAATGGACCCGACAGCCAGAAATATGCGTGTAATCACCACTTGTAACGGAGGCGAAGGCACCGACTGGAACGTGGTACAAAACTGGAGCGGAACTTACAATACCGGAATTCTTGAAAATTACGATAAGGAATTATCGCAAAAAAATCAATTACTCAATGGCGAATATGGCGTTTGGCGTACGTTAGGTTTTCATACAGAAAATCCGGATGTAGATTTGAACGCGCCATGGACTGAAAGCAGAGCCTGCAAAGTGCTCGAAACAAAAATCCGGCTTGCTGAAGCTGTAAGAGACAGTGTTTGCGGTCAATTTCAGTGGATTTACAACACGCATGATAATCCCGGACGCCGCCAACCCGATGAAGCTCATCGCGTAATTGATAAAGTTGGCCCGTTCAACTACAAAGGTTTGGTATCGCCATGGGAAGAACCTACTGATGCTTATTATTTGTATCGTGCCAATTACGTTTCGCCAAAAAACGACCCTATGGTGTATATCGTTTCACATACATGGCCAAATCGTTTTGAAAAACGCAGGCGCGCAAACATCGAAGTTTACAGCAACTGCGACAGCGTGAAACTGTATAACGATGCTGTAGATTCGGTTTATCTTGGCAAAAAGAAAAATAATGGTATCGGAACTCATTTTAAATGGGAAAACCGCGATATTCGTTACAATGTACTGCGTGCTGTGGGATATTTCGGTGGCAAAGCAGTGGCTGAGGATGTTATCGTGCTGAATAATTTAGAAAAAGCGCCGAATTTTGAAAGACTAAACGAAGATTTGAACGCAAATCAACACGAATTAACGCAAATCATACACAAATCAAAATTGAAAAGTCAAAAGAAAAATGATCAAGAGATTAGAATTAATTTGAATAATTTGCGTTCCAAAAACTCAATTTTAAAAGCCGAGCCCAACTACAATTACATTTATCGTATCAACTGCGGTGG
>CAYQWD010000075.1:0-233 GCA_964420955.1 uncultured Paludibacter sp.
AACTGCTTCGGAGCGTGCCATGATGCGCAAATTTATTGTTGAATCGGTTGTTTACTGGGCAACAGAATATAAAATAGATGGTTTTCGCTTTGATTTGATGGGAATTCACGATATCGAAACTATGAATGCGGTCAGGGCTGCATTAAACAAAATCGATCCCACAATTTACGTTTACGGCGAGGGTTGGACAGCCGCAAGCACTACTCTTTCTGAAGAAAAACTCGCCCTAAAAC
>CAYQWD010000075.1:243-9233 GCA_964420955.1 uncultured Paludibacter sp.
AATGCAAAACTGCTTGATAATATTGGCGTTTTCAGTGATGACCTTCGCGATGCATTGAAAGGAAGCTGGATGCACAAGGAAATACCCGGTTTTGCTTCGGGTGTGGATAGTTTGGAAGAAAGTGTAAAATTTGGTATCGCCGGAGCTTCATTTCATCCGCAGATTGATTACTCAAAACCAATTTACTCCAAAGAACCTTATACCAATAATCCTACGCAGGTTATTAATTATGTTTCGTGCCATGATGATATGAGCCTGGTTGACAAACTAAATTTATCGAAACCTGCCGGAGTTACACCTGCTGAACTGAATCGGTTTAATAAACTTGCACAAACTGTGGTGTTTACATCAATGGGAGTGCCGTTTATTTATGCAGGCGAAGAAGTTTATCGCAACAAAAAAGGTGTGAATAATACTTATCAATCGCCTGATTCAATTAATCAGATTAACTGGGACAATAAATATTTTCACAACGATGTATTTGAGTATTATCGCGGAATAATAGCATTACGCAAGCTGCATCCTGCATTTAGAATTCCAACCCAGGCAATGAAAGAAAAACATCTAAAATTCCTTAGTCCCGAAGTTCCGAATGTTGTGGCTTACTTGCTGACCGAAAATGCGAATGGTGATTCATGGAAAAATATCCTCGTGCTTCACAATGGAAACAGAAAAGCTGTAGAGATTACATTACCTCAAGGAAACTGGACAACCGTTGTGCATGATGCTTTGGTCAATCTTGAAGGTATCGGATTGGTTAAAACACCGAAATTTACTCTTGCTCCATCGTCTTCTACTGTAATGTTCGAGAAATAGTAATTTGATTTTTATTCCGGAAAATGCTTTGTTTGAGTTATCAACAAAGCATTTTTTATTTAGTTTTACACTTCGGTATAAAATATTATTTTTGTGAAACTTTTAAATCAATTTAATGACAAAAAACAAATAATAAATTTATGCAAAACAATGAAAAACCTCAGGGATTGCCTGAAAATGCATATCGTGAATTAAATGAAGGCGAAGAATATAAGCCTGTGATGCCTGCAAGAAGTAAAATTCCTGAAATTACGCCTTGGTCGCTTGGCATGGGACTTTTAATGGCAGTTATTTTTTCGGCAGCAGCAGCGTATTCAGGACTTAAAATTGGACAGGTGTTTGAAGCAGCAATTCCAATTTCAATTATTGCTGTAGGAGCATCAGCAGCAGCTCGGAAAAAGGGTGCGTTGGGCCAAAATGTAATTATCCAGTCTATAGGCGCATCTTCTGGAGTAATCGTTGCAGGAGCTATTTTCACAATACCCGGTCTTTATATTTTACAGACAAAATATCCCGATATTCAAGTAGACTTCTGGCAAATTTTCTTTTCATCGCTTCTGGGTGGTTTTTTGGGAATACTCTTTCTTATACCTTTTCGTAAATATTTTGTAAAAGATATGCATGGAAAATTACCTTTTCCTGAAGCAACTGCTACTACCGAGATTTTGATGACCGGAGAAAAAGGTGGAAGTCAAGCAAAACTACTTGTAATAAGCGGACTGATTGGAGGATTGTTTGATTTTTGTTTTTCAGCATTTCGCTTGTGGAGCGAAGAAGTTACTTCGCGAATTGTGCCACTTGGAGCTATGCTTGCTGATAAGGCAAAAATGGTACTTAAATTCAATGTAAGTGCACTTATTTTCAGTTTTGGTTATTTGGTAGGATTACGTTATGCACTAATAATTACAGTTGGGTCATTGTTATCTTGGTTAGTGTTAATTCCGCTTGTAAATGAAATTGGTGCGCTTGCAGCAGGGTTAAGCGGCGGTGTTAATCCTTTTGATGCTATGACGGCTGAAGAAATTTTCCGTCATTATGTTCGTCCGGTCGGAATTGGTGCAATTGCCATGGCTGGTATTATCGGCATTATAAAATCATCGGGAGTAATTGGAAGTGCATTTAAACTTGCTTTTGGAATTGGTGGTAAAACTCAAGCAGAAGTGAAAGTAGAGAGAACTCAAAAGGATTTGAAAATGTCTTTTGTTATGCTTTTCCTTTTTCTTACGCTGGTAGCTGTGTTTATTTTCTTGCTTTTTGGCGTTAAAATCACTTTACTTCAGGCAGCCATTGCGCTTCTTACAGTATTTATCATATCATTTCTTTTTACTACAGTTGCAGCAAATGCCATAGCTATTGTCGGTTCAAATCCTGTTTCAGGCATGACTTTGATGACGCTTATTCTTTCATCGGTAGTACTTGTATCTGTGGGTCTGAAAGGTTGGCAAGGAATGGTTAGTGCGCTCATCATTGGAGGAATTGTTTGCACTGCTTTGTCGATGGCTGGAGGATTTATTACTGATTTGAAAGTAGGATATTGGCTCGGAAGTACGCCTGAAAAACAGCAGTCGTATAAATTTTTGGGTACGCTTGTTTCAGCTGCCACTGTTGGAATTGTTATTTTTATTTTGAATCAGGCTTACGGTTTTGTGCAATCGCCGGAAACTCCCAATCCAATGACAGCGCCACAGGCAAATGCTATGGCTGCCATAATTGAACCTTTAATGTCAGGTACAGGTGTTAGCTGGCTGCTTTTAGGCGTTGGTGCAGTTATTTCAGTGCTTATTAACTGGTTAAAAATCTCACCACTTGCATTTGCACTCGGCATGTTTATTCCGCTTCCACTTAATACACCGCTTGTAGTTGGCGGTTTGCTCAATCACTGGTTTACGAAAAGTTCAAAAAACAAAAAACTTTCGAATGCCCGTGTGCAACGAGGAATTCTAATATCTTCAGGTTTTATTGCAGGCGCTGCATTGTTTGGTGTAATTGGTGCTTTTATAATTTTCTTTACCGGCAATGGCGAAGCACTTAACCTGAACGTCTGGAAGGATCCACATGGGGTTGGCGCTCAAATTGCTGCTATTATTGCTTTCCTTGGTTTGCTGGCTTATTTTGTTTGGGAAACTTTCAGAGCCAAGGAAGAGGATTGATATTCCGTTAGAACTTTTTTTAGAAAACGGGAACTGAAAGTATTCGGTTCCCGTTTTGTTATTTTATCAGTTTTAAACCCTCGAGCGACGATTTATCGTTTGGTCTAAGTGTAAGTGCGTGATTAAACAGTACTTTTGCTTCATTCATTTTGCCCGTATTTAATTTTGTCCATGCAAGCATAATTACTGAATCATAATCGAGAGGATATAAATTTACAACTTTTTCGAAAAGTTTGTTTGCAGCCATGTAGTCTTTTCGGTTATAATATATTACTCCCAACCAGTAATTAGCAACTGTATTTTGAGAATCGATTTTTAAAATCTGAAGGTATTGCTCCTCTACTTTATCCCATTTTTCGAGAGCGCTTAAGGGTTTTATGCAACCAAACTTTGCTTCAATGGCATAAGGTTTCAAATCGATAGATTTTTGATAATATTTTATTGATTCTGTGTAGTTTTTCAATAAATAGTATAACCATCCAAACCGTATGTTCAAGAAATAATCGTTGGGTGCATAAATATTTGCCAATTCCTTTATTGCTGCTGTATAATTCGTAGTTTTTTCAAATTCATAACTTTTATAAAATGCAGCACTGTATTTATTTGTTTGCGCATTAACATTAAAGTAAACGGCTATAAATACCATGAGAAGTATTTTTCTTAAAGTTTCCATATTAATCCCCCCGTTATTGAATGTTGATTGTATTTGAATAAGGTTTCAGTTACTTCTTTTCTGTTGAACGTATAATTTGTCAGTAAAATTATTTTTTTGGATAAATATGCATATATCGAAATTCCACTTCTGAAAGTTGTAGGATCGTAAGAGTTGTAAAAGTACATTCCGTTGGCATCAGTAAAGTTATTTAAATATCCCATTGTTAAACTCGCTTCTGCCCAGATATTTTTCAGAACGAATGCTCCTGCATTCTGTTGAAATATTATTCGTTTGTTTCCATAGTCGTTCATATAAAAAAGCGAACTTTTCAGATAAGGATATATTTTTCCGGGTAAAGCTATACCAAATTGTGTGCCTGTTTGAAAAACGTTCCCAAATTCGTTGTTATAAAATGATGCATTTAATGAAATATCGAAACGGTGAATATTTTGCTGAATTTTTCCGAAAAATAAATTTCCGGGATAAACGTTTTGTTCTGTTTCATTTTTTACAAAAGTATTGATGTAATGATAACCACCACTCAAATAGGTTTTTGGAGTTGCAGTATAGGTTAAGAGTGCATAATATTCATTTTGATTGAGTTTTACGGTGCCATATTCTACATCTTGTTTAAAATTTGCATACATTTGGTAGAGGCTTAACCGAAGATTTAACTGGGAATTAATTCCTGCTCGATAATATTCTGCGCCAGATCGGAGTGGATAATCCTGTAATTTCCGGTTATATTCAGCATCGATTACGTCAAAAGCTTTGAATGATTTTAGACCAAAATATTTTTTTGTTTCATCTGAAAAATTATTTGCAAAATATCTGGCATAAGCAGCGTTTCCGGTATTCATACCTGAGTAATACAGATAAACATTGGTTGTTTCATCGTTGTTGTCAAAATTATACGCTTTTTCGTAATGTTTCATTGCCGCGTAGTAGTTTCCTTTCATAAACCAAGCGTAACCAATGCGCTGATGCAACAATTTAAATTCGATATTTTTTTTTAAGGCTTCATTGCCATAATTTATTAGTTCGTCCCATTTGCCCTGATAATAAAGCGAATAAGTAACACTATCGGTTTTCGTCAGTTCGGGTTGAGCTATAAGATTTGCAACACAAATAAAAATTAAGTTTAATAACAGTAGTTTTCGCATTTTACTTTCAGTTTCATTTTGTCAGATGTGTATTCAAATTCATTAATTCCATGTACATTTACTTTCAGAGTACTTTGACTTAGTTTTTTCGATTTTTTACCCAGTAATTTTTTTGTTTGCGCTACGATTACATAATCACCTGCTCCCAGATTGTTTTCAGAAATTTTTATTTCAGATGTATATATAATTCTGATTATTTGATGAAATGGTGCCACAAAATCGTGTAACCACCAAAAGAAACCTTTGTTTTGCGCCTGATGAAGCGGAATTGCATCTTGTATTTTAATTAAATCATTATTGCCTAAGTATATTTTATAAGCAGAAAGATACAAATAGAAGAGCGCCGATTTTTTGTCGCCGTAAAAGGCAGTGAAATAGAACATTATTCCATCGTTAATGTAATATGCAGTTGATTTTGTATCGGCACAATAAATATATTTATAATTAAAAGCATCGGTGTATGTTTCCCATTTTTTTGCAATGTAATTTCCTGATTTATCCAAATATGTTATGTTCAATATATTATCAGGTTGTAAATTAAATGCTTTAAAAAGTGTATTGTTTTGAGCTGTCGGACTGATTTTTTCACCTTTTTCTGGTCGGCAAAATTGCATAAGTTCGTCCTTGTTTTCGTTTTGTCTGTAATAATATGCTAACGGATAATCGATAGTTTTTGCACCGATAGCCGGTGAAATTTGTACCTGAAAATGCACGTGTGGCTGGGGCGAACGCCCTGAATTTCCGCAATTTGCAAGCACATCGCCTTTGCGAACAAAATCGCCCTGCCGCACTTTAAAACTTCCTTTTCTAATATGGGAAATCTGTGTGTAAAGTCCTGTTAAATGCCTTATCACAATACTGTTTCCCCAGTTGTCGGCAGTATTTATTTTGCCTGGAGTATTATCTTCAGTTTTATCAGAAATTGTTTCTACATAGCCATCGGCAGGCGCAAACACAGGCTTATTGTAACAATAATAATCTTCTAATTTGAATCCATCATTTTTGAATGATAATCCCTCGAAATCCGTTATTACAAAATCAAAAGCTTTACCCCATTCGCCTTTGTGTGTATATTCTCCATCGTGTCCCTGGCTCACAGTCCAATCGCCCATTACAGGGAGATACAAAGGGAAATAATACAAACTCGAAAGGCGTTCGCTGTTATTGGCATAGGTGTAAAGATTTTTTTCGGGCGAATTTAGCTGTATGGGTGTCATGATTAGTGATCCTGATTTGGTTCGTTGCAGCAGGAAAAATTGAAATACTATCGTTACAAAAGCAAAAGGCAACGAAAATACCGGTAGTTGTATAAATCCGAACAATTTATAAAAGAAAAGTAAGACAATTGAGGTAATCGGAACCAGAAAAATAGTCCATAAAAATGATTTTCGCGAAGGAATTAAAAAATAACCACCGATAGCAAAAGCCACCATCATGTAGTTTGCTCCTATGTTATAATAAGTAATACTTGCAGTTTCGGAGCCTGTAAAATGAGCAAACAAATATGCTGAAAGAAATCCTGCAATGGATAACATGAACATAATACGGGAACTGAAAAGTAAAGCAATCGTAATTAATGCACCAGCAATGATATTATCCTGAAAAAAAATTGAGCTTATTGATCGAAAATAAATATCGACAAGGTGGTGTAGTTTAAAGGAATCAATGTTCTGATAAAATTGTAGTAATCCATTTCCGCCTTTTTCATACATTTCATTTATCCAGAAAATATTTCTTTGAGTAAGTCCGAGATTTTCGAGGTGTGAAGCCGGAAGCATCACAAACCAGAATGTTATGACAAACGGTATGCTCAGATATGATAAATTATGCTTAAATAATAATCCTCCAAGCGTTACCGATAAAAAAAGTGATAGTACCGCAGCAAGCGCTAAAACACTGAAATATACAATTCCCGGATCGAAAAATGTTCCCAATCCAATACCAACAAGTAAAGCATTGAAACTGTATACTCCACTCCGCAATGTATGTTTGTCAAGATGAAGGCAATGTCCTAAAATTAATGTAAATATAACGCCTGAAAGTCCACTAAAACCAGCCCAAAAATTAAAAAAGGAAACCAGCATTATTATCAGCGCAAGTGCTTTTTTATCCAGAAAAAAAATAATTGAATAGCTGTTAAGCAAACCAATCAGGAAATCAGATTTTAATATTTTTGGAAATGTGTTGAAATAATTCATTCAAATAATTTTTGTAGCAAACACTGAACGTAAATTTAATTTATTTTTTAGTTAACACATAAAATCTGTTGCCGGAATTTCTCAAAAGAAAATATTTCTTTTAACTCTGATTGATATTTCTCTTAAATTTTTAATTTGAGTTTTTTGTACTCATTATTTCAAGTGTTCAGGCACAATTTCTAAATGTTGCACATAATCCATAGTCTCTGCCTGCCGTATCAAATGAGTATTGTTTTCTTCGTCTATCATTACAATATTGGGTCGCAAGGTGATAAATTGCATCCACTGAGTCATGTTGTAAGCGCCTACTTTATGCACTACCACTTGATCACCTTTTTGCATTACAGGTAATGTTATACTTTCACGTACCACATCTATATTCATACATAGTGGTCCAAACAGTACCATGTCTTCTTTTTGATCGCCGTTTTTCTGAGCAGGGCTAATTTTGTGATCGTACCAAAGCGAAGTGAAAAGCGAATTTAAACCAAAATCCATGATAGTTGCGCTACGTCCATCTGATAAGCGTTTTGTTGCCAGAACTGTTCCCAGTAAATATCCGGCATCGTCAATGAGGGCTCTTCCCGATTCAATTATCAGCAAAGGTAATTCTTCATGGCGAAAACCATAAGTTAAAATTACATCTGTAATGGCATCGGCAAACTGATCGAGTGAAGGAACAGTGTCAGTACCTGGTAAATAGGCTCCTTTCAATGTATTTGTTGATGGAAATCCACCTCCAAGGTCGATATACTGAATCATTTTTCCGTACCGCTCGCGTATGCTCCATGCAAGTTCACTCAGATTTCGTGCGGCAATAGAGTAAGCATTTGGCGATAGCATAAATGTGCCAATATGACAATGTAATCCCGTCAGTTCAAGTCGGGGGGAGTTTAAAATTCGCGTAAGTGCATTCCATGCCTGTCCGTTTTCGAAATTGAAACCAAATCTGTCCCATTTTGGATAAATTCCGGTGTCCATATTTACGCGAATGGCAACTTTTGGATGAAGGTCGTGCTCTTCGCTCAGTCTGATTAACGAATAAAGTTCATCGTAATGGTCAATATGGATTAGCGAGTTGTTGTTGGCTGCTTTTATCAAATCTTCGTCAGTTTTGTCAGGTCCGTTAAAAATAATTTTATTTCCGGGTACTCCATTGTGAATTGCCTTATCGTATTCGAAACCCGAAACTACTTCAGCCCACGAACCTTCCTGATGAAAAATTCGGCATACAGCATTCAGATAGTTTGTTTTGTACGACCATGCAAACTGAACTTTCGGATAACGGGTTTTAAAAATACGGTTTGCATTCTGATAATTTCTTCTGATTTGCTTTTCGGAGAGTACAAAAAGTGGTGAGTTATATTGATTCAGCAGTTTTTTTACCGGAATGCTTTCGATGTGTGTTACAGGTTCGTTCACAGTTCGTGTTCCGAATTTGTTCATCAGTCCGGTGTTCATTTTAAAAATCACCGGTCTTTCGTATCTTGTTTTTTCCATTGTATTCTAATTAATTTTGATTTTTTAAATCTATTGAATTGTAAACTTTTAATATTGAAAATAATAAAATGCTTAAAGTTCTCCGTTTCCTGATATTTTCTGAAATTCACTTATATCTGTAATTAAATCCCATGCATAACGAATAAATATTTTACCTACTTCGTAATCGGTGAATGGTTCAACATGTTCACCTAAAGCCATTTTTACCAGCGTTGCAGGTTGATTTTGTCCGGCTGCAGCCGTCAGATATATCCATGCTGGGAAACGCGGGTTTACTTCCATTATATAAGGTTTGCCATCGTTTGTGAGCATTACTTCAAGCTCACAGCCCCCGCGCCATTTGGTTACACTGATAAAATTACGCGCAAGTTCAATCAGTTTTTCGTCATCGAGTGTTATGCCTGCCCATGCTTTACCTTTATCGGTGATATATAATTTTCTCATCGGAATCACACTGATTGAATTTCCTCTACCATCGCCAAGCGCAGCAATATTAATTTCTGTACCT
>CAYQWD010000076.1:0-2647 GCA_964420955.1 uncultured Paludibacter sp.
CTTTTTGGAAGATCGATAATGTCAATACTTAACAGCTTGATTTAATTCACATTGTGTTATTTTATAACGACCCATTGAATAAAAACATTATGCAGAAAAACCCACACAAACATTTTTTTCTCTAAAATAACCATTTGCTGATATTGATGTTAAAGTATTACATACTAATTATTTTTTTGTCAGGAATATATTATGTAGAATATTTTTTATTTTAAACACCGTTTTTTCCGGCTTATATAATTGTCAGGATATATTCTTTACCCATAATGGTAAATATTTAAAGATTTTTCAAATGTGAGTAAATCGTTAATTTAATAACTATCAAATTTTTTTAAAATCAAAGATTGAAAACGGAAATATTATGCTATATGCTGAAAATTAACTTACAATTACAATATTCCTGTTGGTTGGTAATGGAAAAATATTAACTTTGTAAGTTATTTGTAATAATTTTTAAAAATTAATCATCGTGTTTAAAGAAAAAGTAATCGTTTACACTTCAGGCACTTTCGATATGTTTCACTATAATCATTTAAGAATGATTAATTATGCACGAAGCCTTGCCAACATATTAATAGTTGGTGTAAGTACAGATGAGTTGGTTATGTCATATAAGGAAAAGCCCATAATTCCGTTTACTGAACGGCTTCAAATAATCGAAGCTCTGAAAACGCCCGACATTGTAATTCCCCAGCACACGCTCGACCATACAGAGATAGTAAAAAAATTGAACATTGATGCATTTGTAGTAGGCGATGACTGGTTTGGAAAGTATGATTATCTGAAGGAACTTGGCGTGGAAGTTTTTTATTTTCCTTATGGCAATGGAGTTTCATCTACCAAAATAAAAAAATCAATTCACGATTCCTATGACAATCTGTTACAGTCGCAAAGAGAAAGAAAACCTGTAGAAGTAAAGAAATAGAACCCCAAAAACTTTCATAATGCATAAGTTTGTATTTATTACAGGCGGCACAAAAGGTATTGGTTATGCAATTGCCCAAACACTTGTAAAATCAGGATATCATCTTATGCTGACATACAATGCGGATGAAAAAAATGCGATTGAGGCGCAAAATTCGCTGAGGAAAGCAGGAAATTCTGAAATATTGATTTTAAGGGCTGATATAACTGATAAAAATTCCATATCAGAAATTGAATCTTTTTTATCAGAACGCAATATTAATCTTTACTCAATAATTTTTAACGCAGGAATAACAAGTCGCACTCCATTTGGACAAATAACTCCAGATGAATGGGAGCAAGTGTTTTATGGCAATTTACACTTTCCGGTATTTCTACTTCAGCGCATTATCAACCGCATCGAACCGGGCGGAAATGTTGTTTTTACAGGTTCACTTATGGGAATTCATGCACACTCAGTATCGTTGGCTTACGGTGTTACGAAATCGGGCGTTCACGCATTGGTTAAAAATTTGGTAAAATTCTTACAACCATACAACATTAGGGTAAACGCTGTAGCTCCTGGCTTTGTTGATACTGAATGGCAAAAAAACAAACCTGCAGAAATCCGAAGAAATATAGAAAATAAAATTGCACTCAAACGTTTTTGCAGTCCGGAAGAACTTTCGGAAACATACAAAATGTTAATTGAAAACAGTTATTTCAATGGTGAAATAATTGTTATGAGCGGTGGTTATTCATTTCAATGAAAAATTTATGAATGCAGAAATTGAGTCATCTTTAAAGTCAATAGAAACAGAAAATTATATCGACAGAGTTTTTTACCGTCCTATTGGTTACGTTATAGCTAAAGCACTTTCAAAAACAGCTATCACTCCAAACATGGTTACCATTTTTTCCATTTTTGTAGGTATAGGTGCCGGTATTTGTTTTTTCTTTCCATATTCGTTGAAATATGCTTTATTAGGCATTCTTATTTTAGTTGTAGCCAACATACTTGATTGTGTGGATGGTCAATTAGCCCGCATTACAGGTATAAAATCGGAAATAGGAAGAATTTTGGATGGTTTTGCAGGCGATATTTGGTATTTCTTCATATATATTGCATTAATATATCGCTCGATTGATGATTTTAATTCCGTTCCATATATAAGTTTTATAATATGGGCGGTAGCATTATGGACTGCACACAATCATATTAATCAAGCTGGCGTGATCGATTATTATAAAACTCTGCACCTGTTTTTTATCAGCAAAGAAAAAGGAAAAGAGTTTGAATCATCGGAAAAGATAAAAACAAGAATGGCACAAATGCCAAAGGGCATCAACAAATTTTTCTCGTGGTTTTATTTGTCGTATACCAAAAATCAGGAACGGCATACTCCTGAATTACAAAAAATGCTGAAAAGACTTAAAGACAAATATAGCGATGATTTACCAGATGAAGTACGAATTGCATTCAGAGCAAAAAGCGTGAAACTAATGCCCTTGTTAGACTTTTTATCCTTTAATGGTCGTACAATGTTCTTGTTTGGTACTGTACTATTAAATGTGGTTTGGGTTTATTTTATATGGGAAATTGTGGTACTGACAATAATCAAGAAAGTTGCCCTTAAAAAACACGAAAATTTTTGCAAAGCTTTTGAACAAGAATAAAACAATATGTCAAGTAAGATCAAAAAATACAGGAATTATTTTTTCTTATTAGGTGTTGCTATTTTAT
>CAYQWD010000076.1:2657-9186 GCA_964420955.1 uncultured Paludibacter sp.
CATACAAGCTTGGTTTTGCTACAATTTTGCATAATTTAAAACAAACGGGCTGGTGGTTTGTGGCAATTTTTGGTATTTGGATTTTAGTTTATTACACAAATGCTTTATCACTCTCAGTAATTATTAATGTAACCGACAATAATTCAAATAAAACCAGCATTTGGCATTTACTAAAACTCACAATTAGCGCCTATGCAATTAATTATATTACTCCGCTTGGTATTGGTGGCGAACCTTACAAAATTCTGGAACTTAAGGAAGACTTGGGTGCACAAAGCAACTTCATCGGTTTTGCTTTATGTAATGATGCATTGGGTTTCTCATTTTATTTTTTGGCTGTTGTCGGTTCCGTTGTTTATAACTATTGTTCCTGTAATACCTGCATCGATAAAAATTGTTTTATGGGCGATTATTATCGGTTCTATTTTTCTAATATATTCCGGCTTCACTGTATATAAATCCGGCATTATTGGCAAAGCTATTTCTTTAGGTTGCAAATTACCGTTTTTTGGGAAAAAAATAAAACTGTACAAAGCTAATAATGCTGAACATATTAATGAAATGGATTTCTTGATTGCCCATCTTTACAATAACAACAAGAAGCAGTTTTTCGTTTCGCTCGGCATCGAATTGCTTTCGCGATATATTTCCTGCCTCGAAGTATATTTCATGTTCATGGCAATAAATTTTGATTTATCATTTATACAGTCAGTAATTATTATTTCAATCGCTACGTTAGTTGCAAATATTTTCTTTTTTTCACCAATGCAAATGGGTGTCCGCGAAGGAGGTTTCGTTTTAGCAGTAAGTTCTCTGGCTATACCGGCGGGTTTGGGTATTTACATTGGTTTGTGCACCCGAATACGCGAATTATTCTGGATTTTGGTAGGCGTAGCCCTTACCAGATTAAAAATTTCAACCACAAAAAAACCAGGTTCAGACTGATGCATGTATGTTAAACTCCACAAACGAAAAATTCTGATTACCCTATCTCAACTGTTTAAATAAAATTTAACTTGGGAAAATGTCATTATTAACTGTTTTAATCAAATTTCATCGAAATTCTAATAAAAATCCTGCCTTACTTCCAGCTCTGCAATTTTTATTTTCCCGTTGGTTGTATGCCAAGCTATTTTTTCCTTGAAAGCAGAAGTTGTGGGATACATTGCAATTTCACCTTTCGGGCTTATTTGGTATTTGTTTTTTCCATCAGCCGACAGAAGTACAATTTCCGATGAAACAACTACATGTCCATCGTCCTTATCGTACATGCCTGCTATAAAAAAATCGTTATACCACACCGGCGCATTCAGAAACCCGAATTGAGCGAGAATACTTCCTTTTAAATCGCAAATAAACGTACCTTTTCCTGTAGCTGTAAACAAGATTTTTTTACCATCGGGCGATACCGAAATCCAAATGTAGTTGATATCAGGATTGTTGAAAGGTCTGATTTCCGACACTTTATTGTTGTCAAAAATTAGGATTTTATTACCGTTTACTGTAGCATACAAAGGCAATGACGATGTAACCTTTCCAAAAGTTGATTTTATAAACAAACCATTGGCAAGTACAATAAATCCGTTATTGTAGGCTTGCAATTGCTTCATCTCGCGGCGTGGCGATAACATCTGGCGGTATGTAGAATCTCGCATGTCGAAACTTTCGACCGATTGATAGCTGCGGTTTTTAGAGTAACTAACGGAACGAAAAAATACCCGCTTGCCATCGTTACTAAAAACCGGATTATAACCAGAGCCTTTGGATTCACTGATTTTCTGGCTTTTTTCCGCAACGAAATCGTAAACATGCAATCCATTATAACCATCGGTTGAAAAAAGCAATTTATTACCTTCGAAATTTAATACCGGATATGCTGAATTTTTCAATCCGACTGCAATTTCATGAATGGATTTTACCTTGACATTTTGAGTGAAGACTAAAGCAGATGTTTGGATTAAAACAAGTATTATATAAGTTACCTTTTTCATGGTCTTGAATTTTGATGATTCATAATTGAAAAAAGCGAAAGCAGAAACACCTCATTTTGTGATGCGGGTTTCTGCTTTTAAAAATTTTAAATCCGAAGATTTTATTTAATAATCAATTTCTGATTGATTGAATTTCCTTCGCTATCTATTGCCCGCAACATATAAACGCCATTCAATTTTGAAACATTGATTTCACTTGCATTATTTAAGCTTATTATTTTCTGTCCGTTCAAACTGAAAATTTCAGCCAATTTGGCGTTTCTTCCTTCAAATTTAATTTTACCGTTTTCAATAATATTAGTTGCAATGCCAAATCCGTTTTCGCCGATATTTGGAGTTCCGGTCGACTGAATTGTTAATTCAAATGCACCAAATCCATTACGTGCAGCAAAAATATAAATTCTTACTTTTCCTTTATCAGCATCAATCAAATCAACTTGTGGAGCAACACGGAAAATATCATTTGTTTTCGAGCCCAATCCAATATCGGGTAAATTGTATAGTAGTTTTGCCGATTCAAGACCTTTGTCAGGATCAGTTAATTCGAAAAGTTGGGCAGTATTCTGTGGTATATTTCTACCTGTGGCGTGGTTATTGCCAGCTGCAACTACAAAATGACGACCTTTTGATTTAAACGAAATAATGCCATTGGCTCCAACATTCGTAGGCGATTGTGCTCCATATAAACCCGTAGCCTGCACTCCCGTGAAATATGAAACGGCTTCGCCCTGCATATTGTACAATTCTGGCAAACCAAGGTTGGTATCTAAGTAGAATAAATCGGCGTTATACGGTTCTACGAAAGGCGCAGTACCATTATTGGTTATTGCAGCTGCCCGGTATTTCATGTCGATAAATTCAGTTTTTGTAACTGCGCCAGCCTTTATTGTCCACTTCATCATTTTTTTGAAGAGTTTTGTATTTGTAGTTATAGGAACAAGTATCCAGCCATCGCCATTTACAAGGTCGCCATAAACACAAAAACCATCGCCAACGCGAACGCTTCCATCTTCAGGATTATAAAGTGGATCGTCTTTAAAAGAGTAGGTTATGAACACTGTAGGTTCTTTGTACTTGTTGTTGTTGAAATCATATTCCCAACGATACACTAAAAATTCAGAACCCACTTTTTCAGCAGTTGTCTGGAGGTTGCATGCAAACATATTTCCTGCCTCGTCAACTCCTAAACCTGATACTGTGCGGATACCTTTTGCCGCTGCAGGTAAAGGCAATACACCTATTGAGTCAGCACTCACAGCATCGACAACAATCAGTTTATTAAATGCAAAATCGGTAAAATACAATTTACCATCGTAAAATACGAAACCACGTTGTGTAGATGAGCTGTAGTTCATCCATTTTACTGTGTCGGGATTTACTGACTGAGCTTTAAGCCACAATTCTTTAAGCGAAGTGTTGTCAACGGGAGGGTAGGTTTGTGCTACTGCCGAAAATGAAATTACAAACACTGCTGCTAAAACCATTAAAAAGGTAATTTTTTTCATGAGACTAATTTTAAAATTGATAAATATTAACTTTATATCTAAAACACAAAGTAACAAAAGAAATTCAGCAAAAACAAGACTTTTAACGTAAATTTTTGGTATAAATATCCGATTTTTTGATGAAGTGAGTATATTTTGTTCCGTTTTGAGTTTTCAGTTTCAAAATGTAAATTCCTGAATGAAGAAGACTTATATTTATTTTCACATTTTTTTCGGCATTATATAAAATTCCATTACTTACTATCTGTCCGCTTAAATTGGATATTGAATATTGGTTATTTATATTTATATCGGAATCATTCAAGGTCAGGAATATTTCATTCATTGCCGGAACAGGATATACAACAATTCTATTATCAGAATACACATCCCAAATAGCGGAAATGGAGGTATTATAGATAGAAATATTATCGAACATTACACCGCCTTCAGTTGATTGGAGCTTATTTCCGGTGCAAACCAGTCTAAATCCTGAAAGTGTAAAATCTGTATTTTCTTTCAAAGCCGAAAAGTTTGTTTCCACAAATTTCCAACCGGCAAAATTCAATATTGACACAGGTATAAAAGCTGTGTCCGTATTATTTATCAGTACCATTTCAACATTGTTAAAGCTAAGATCGCCAAAAATATAGCAACCAGCAAACATCTTATTGTTAACCTTAATACTCGGATTGCGGTACAATGTCTGTATTCTTGCATTTTGTGGTTGTGAAAATTTATACAACAACCTGTAAGAGAAATTTCCTGCATATTTAATAGTTGAATAACGCACCATATTGTTTGTGCCGGTTAAATTTCTGCTTTGCTCGCTGTCAATTCTCCATAGATTGATGGTTTCAAAATTATCTTTGAGATGTTGATTGTCAACTGTAATTAAGTTTCCGGTGGAAAAACTGATTTTTTTTGATTCCGATAATGTTAACGAGTCATTATCAAACACATTTTTCGATATTGAAAGCGTATAATTTTTACCTGAAACAAGAGCGGGAAGTCTGAACTGGTAATCGCCTAATCCGGTTGAAAAATCGTTATGCAAAAATCCTTCGCCTGCAATTTCCTGACCGGCATCATCTCTTACTACAACTTTTGAATTCATTCCGCTATTATTGATGGGTCTGTCGAAAAAAAGTTTGACTTGAGTGCTTGGGTAAACCGTGTCACCTTCTTTGGGATACCAGTCTAACAAAGTCAGAAAACGTTGAGTACGCGTAAAAAAAGTGAATGCTAAATCAGATTCCATTGGCACATTTCCAATATGAGCTGCCGATTTATCGATTTTCACTTCGTATAATGTTCGACTTTTTAAAGGTTCAACAGGAATAAATGTTACGGTTTTATCGAAATTAGTATATTCAAAAATTCCTTGTGTAGCAGGAGTTATGCTAAAGGCTTTCTCGAAAAGCGTTCTGTTCAATTCAAAATTAAAGCTGATTTTGATTTTAACCGATGTTGCAATCGAATCGTTTTCGGCAATTTTTGGGTAGTAACTTTCAACGGTCAGTGGATTTGAACGATCGAGACTCATGGTACAGTTCGTATAAGCAACTTCGAATGGTTTCACTTCAGCTGTTAATTCTTTGCTTGTATACTTTTCCTTTTCGTATCGCAGTGTATAAGTTCCGGGTGCAAGACTGTCGAATGCATAAACTCCATTGTAAAGATTGTCGGTAGTATAATTTCTTAATTCCACCCCATCTTTAAGCAGTGTAATTTTTGTGCCGTTTAGCGGTTTATAATTATCAGAAGTTCCCGGCAAAGCAAAATATCCTGGCGAACCTGGGAATGCACTCAGAAAATTGCGGTCTTTGTCCTTAACCCAACCCGCAATCCGACCTATATTTTGAGTACCGCCATTGTATTGCTGGCAAAAAGCCTTGAAAAAGTGCCAAGCTTCGAGTTTCTTGTAATCCAGATTCATCAACCTGTAAGTTTCCGGAATATAATCGTGCATTGAACCTTCAGTTATAACACCCGGAACTATCAAATTTCGTAATACACCATAACCATTACTCCAACCCATTACAAGTCGTGCAAAGGTTTTATCACCGCGAACAGATGGTGGCGCTGTCCATTGTGTGATTTTATTGGAGTAAAGCAACGTAGCGAATTTTTCAGAAACCTGTCGGCTTTCAACCCGGAATGGTGCAGGATGTGAATAATTAAAAGTATCGCCATCGTCAATGCCTGAATATAGCATTAGAATCATATTGTTTCCGCCAGCATTGCTATGTATGGCTATCATATAATCTGCATTATTGGAATTCGCCATCTCAACAATAGCCGAAAGCGGCGTGTCGGCATTGCCGCCTGCTTCGGAATGCTCGTTGGTTGTGCGTGTCATTATAACATTTGCACCGGCGCCTTTTAATAAATTCCGGAGATGAAGACCCTTATCCAAATTACTTTTCGATTCCCAGAAACCGTTTTTATCGCCAAGTGTAAAAGGGTAAATCACCATATTGCGGTCATCTGAATCATATCCGCCATGTCCGGGATTAACACAAATAGTAATTCCTTTCAGATTTTGGCTAAGTAATGCAAATGTTCCGGCAAAAATTAGAACTGTTAGTATGAAAAGTTTCCTGAAATTCATCATTCTGAATTAGATTATTCTACAAATAATTTGGTTTGTAATAGATTCTTTCCCTGAAGTTGAACAATATAAACACCTGATGTTAGATTACTCAACGAAAGATTTGCAATGCCATTGTTAAAAAGTAATGTTTTACTTAAAACAGTTTGTCCATTTGTTGCAAATACATTACACAAAACTTTTCCATTCAAATCAGGAGCGTGAATCTCAACCGATTCACTCGCCGGATTCGGATTTAATCGAAGGTTTTGCAAGGCAATAAAATCTTTTATACCCGAGAGTGATGCATCATAAACTGCGAAATTATCCACCAAAACTCCACCTTCAGCCGATTGCAATAATGAAGTGCGAGCATTCACACGTAATCCATTAATTGTATATGATTTTCCTTCGGTAAGATTTGTGAAACTTAATTCCTTAAATTTCCAACCGGCATAATC
>CAYQWD010000077.1:0-9166 GCA_964420955.1 uncultured Paludibacter sp.
ATATCTTCGCGACCAAGTTTTTTCAGTTCTTCGATTACCTGCGGAACCAATGTTTTATGACCTGCAGCCAGCGAAGATACACCCATTACGTGTACGTCGTTTTCTACAGCCTGTTTTGCTGCTTCGGCAGGAGTCTGGAACAAAGGTCCCATATCCACGTCGAATCCGCAGTCGGCATAACCGGTTGCCACTACGTTTGCACCACGGTCGTGTCCATCCTGACCCATTTTAGCAATCATAATACGAGGGCGACGACCTTCTTTTTGAGCAAATTTCTCTGTTAACTCGCAAGCTTTCTTAAAGCTGGCATCGTTTTTAGTTTCTGATGAATACACGCCTGAAATTGTTCTGATTGTTGCTTTATAACGTCCTGCTACTGCTTCACAGGCATCTGATATTTCACCTAATGAAGCACGCACGCGGGCAGCTTCAACGGCTAATTCCAATAAGTTGCCGTTTCCGGTTTTTGCACATTCTGTGATAGCTTCCAAAGCAGCTTTTACAGCAGCCTCATCGCGGTTAGCGCGCAATTGTTTCAAACGTTCGATTTGTTGAATACGAACGGCTGTGTTGTCCACTTCCAGAATATCGATTGGATCTTCTTTTTCCAAACGGTATTGGTTTACACCTACAATTACCTGACTACCAGAGTCTATACGAGCTTGCGTACGTGCAGCAGCTTCTTCGATACGCATTTTAGGAATGCCGGTTTCGATAGCAGCAGCCATACCACCCAGTTTTTCTACTTCTTCAATCAAAGCCCATGCTTTTTCAGCCAACTCGTTAGTCAAAGTTTCAACATAATATGAACCTGCCCATGGGTCAACCTCGCGACAAATATCAGTTTCCTGTTGAATATAAATTTGAGTGTTACGTGCAATACGTGCAGAGAAATCTGTTGGCAATGCAATTGCTTCGTCCAATGCATTTGTGTGCAATGATTGTGTGTGACCCAGTGCAGCACCCATGGCCTCGATACAGGTACGACCCACGTTGTTGAAAGGATCCTGCTCAGTCAACGACCAACCTGAAGTTTGCGAGTGTGTACGCAATGCTAATGATTTTGGGTTTTTAGGGTTGAATTGTTTTACAATTTTTGCCCACAACATACGTGCAGCACGCATTTTGGCAATTTCCATAAAGTGATTCATGCCAATTGCCCAGAAGAATGACAAACGTGGAGCAAACGAGTCGATATCCATACCTGCATTTACACCCGCACGAAGATATTCCAAACCATCAGCCAGGGTGTAAGCCAACTCGATATCGGCTGTAGCGCCTGCTTCCTGCATGTGGTAACCCGAGATTGAAATTGAGTTGAACTTAGGCATGTTTTTCGAAGTATATTCGAATATGTCAGCAATAATCTTCATTGAGAATTTTGGTGGGTAAATATATGTATTACGCACCATAAATTCTTTCAAAATATCGTTCTGTATAGTTCCGGCCATTTCTTCCAGTTTAGCGCCCTGCTCCAGACCTGCATTGATATAGAATGCAAGAATAGGAAGTACAGCACCGTTCATGGTCATGGAAACTGACATTTTGTTCAATGGAATACCGTCGAACAATACTTTCATGTCTTCGATAGAACAGATAGAAACACCCGCTTTACCAACATCACCAACAACGCGTTCGTGATCAGCATCGTAGCCACGGTGTGTAGCCAAGTCGAATGCTACCGAAAGTCCTTTTTGTCCGGCAGCAAGGTTACGACGGTAAAATGCATTTGATTCTTCAGCAGTAGAAAATCCGGCATACTGACGTATCGTCCAGGGTTGCATGGCGTACATTACAGAGTAAGGTCCACGTAAGTATGGAGGAAGTCCGGCAGCATAGTTCAAATGTTCCATACCTGCAATATCTTCTTTAGTATAAAATGGTTTCACCGGAATCAGCTCGGGAGTCAACCAGTTACTTGTTACTTCAGGAGCTACACCTGTAGTAACATTTTTAATATCTATGTTTTTGAAATTTGGTTTCATATTCTTTCTTTTTTAACACGGAGTCACTAAGACACTAAATTAATGTTTTTTTAAAATTATTCTTTGTGACTTAGTGTCTTTGTGTTTTGATAATTAAACACGGAGTCACTAAGACACTAAATTAAATAAAGTAACCGTTTATTTTACGTTTTATACCTTCTTTGATTATTGGAACATTGAAATTAATCAAATATCCAAGTTTCTTGTTGGCAAGTTTCATATAAGTAAGAAGTTGAACTTCATGAACTGGAAGAATTGTTTCTACTGCTTTTAGTTCTATGATAATTTCATTTTCAACCAAAAGGTCAATAATAAATTCTTTGTTCAATGTTTTACCTTTATAAATAACTGGTAATTTTATTTGACTGTTTACAGTCAAATTCCGTGACTTTAATTCTTCTATCAGGCAAAATTCATAACAGATTCTAATAATCCAGGACCGAGTTCCTTATGAACGCAATATGCAGCATCCACAATTTTTGTCGCAATACTATCTAATTCTGCTTTATTCATTTGCTTTGTGTCTCCGGGTCTTAGTGTTTATAATAACTTTGAGTTGAATTCCTTTAGAGTTTCAAGCACATTGGTTTTTACATTAATAAAATGCTCAATTCCAATGGATTTCAGATCGTCGGCACAAGCAGGAGCTCCGGCAATAACCAGAATTGCTTTCCCTTTTGATGCTTCGTAAGCTGCAGGAGCAAGTTCGGCGTATTCGTCGTCGCTTGAGCAAAGAACAATGATATCGGCTCGGGCAGCTTGAGCTGCAGCTACACCTTCTTCCACTGTTTTGAAACCAAGATTATCCACCACCTCATAACCTGCACAAGCAAAGAAGTTACATGAGAACTGGGCACGAGCCAAACGCATTGCCAGATTTCCGATAGTCAACATAAATGCTTTGGGACGTTTAGCTGCAGCTTCAGTGGCAAAACGTAATGCTTCAAATTCTTCAGCTCCGCGAACGGGTGTAAGCATTTCGACACTTGAATGGTCGCAACCACAACCAGTTTCTTTGCTGAATTCAACTTTTGTAGCAGCCACTTCGCTGAAGTTAGGGAACTGGTTGGTTCCCAACAGCACTTCGCGACGACTCGATACTGCTTTCAAACGGCTTGTTGCAGTAGCTTTTACTGTTTT
This sequence comes from uncultured Paludibacter sp., assembly GCA_964420955.1. Classification (GTDB taxonomy): domain Bacteria; phylum Bacteroidota; class Bacteroidia; order Bacteroidales; family Paludibacteraceae; genus Paludibacter. The sequence continues at coordinate 3,126 of CAYQWD010000077.1, forward strand.
CTGAACTGTTCCGGCTTTGACGGCAGCAAAGAAACCATCATTATCTTCTACTTCAAGGAAAATTTTCCATGCCTGAGCTGCAATTTCGTTAGTCAATGTTTCTATGTAATATGAACCTGCGGCTGGGTCGGCAACTTTATTAAAGTGCGATTCTTCTTTCAATAGAAGTTGTTGGTTACGGGCAATGCGTTCTGAAAATTCGTCAGCTTTTTTGTAAATTGAGTCGTAAGGCATTACTGTAAGTGAGTTTACACCACCTAAAGTGGCACTCATCGCTTCGGTTTGTGTACGAAGCATATTTACATTAGCATCGAAAATGGTTTTGTTGAATTCGGTTGTTTGAGCGTGAATGCGCATTTTAGCAGCACATTTACAAATTCCATCGACAGTATGCTGACAGTTATCTTTTACACATTTAACCTGATACGCATCAACCACATTTGCCCACAACAATTTAGCAGCACGGAATTTGGCTATTTCCATAAAATAATTACCGCCAACACCGAAGTTAAATTTAATATTTTTAGCTACAATTGATGGCTCACAACCCGCCTCGATTAATGCGGAAAGGTATTCGTTACCCCAAGCCAAAGCATAACCCAATTCGGTAGCTAAGTAAGCTCCTGCATTGGTGAGGGTAATTGGATTCACACAAATTACCCGATAAAATGGCAAACCCGCCCCAGCATTAAAGGTTTCAAGCGCTTTTGAAACCAATTCTTCTTTTGTAAAATCATCGCCACAAACGAGCATGGAATTTATTCCATCCCAATTAACCGAACCTTGAAGCTTTTTTACATCATAAGCTTTTTCGTTGAAATAAGCTGTAAGAATTTTCAGCAATAAAGAAGATTGCTGATAACCTACACAAAAGTTCAATTCAACACTTTCGGCTTCAATAGCATCGAGTAACGTACTGATGAAAATCGGAGTAACATCATTTTTTTTGATTAGAAAATTGAGTGAATCTACACCTTTGTTCAAAATTTCAAGAGCTTTTGTGTTGGCAATTTTTGCATCTTCAACTACTATTTCCTGCCGGATGTACCAGTTATTGTCAGTTTTTGTTCCTCTCACATAAGGAAACTTCCCGGGTATAACTTCTGAAGTTTTGAGAGCGGCAATGTCATCGGCCATATAAAATGGCATTACATTAAAACCTTCGTTGGTTTTCCAAATCAGCTTTTTATTAAAATCAGCTCCTTTCAAGTCTGCTTGAATTTTTTCCATCCATTGTTCTCGGGTAATTTCCGGAAAGTCAGCAAGCAAGTTTAATTTATTTTCAGACATAATAATAATAGATATTTTGATTTTAAAACAGGGTGCAAAATTACTACTTTTAATCGGGACAAAGCACTGTTTGAATGAAAAATAACGATTAATTATTGAAAAATTTCTTTAATAAGAGCGTTTCGTTTTCAATGAATGTAATGTTGGAAGCTGTAATAATTTGTCAACGCACACGTGTTGCACTCATTATTCTTACATTATCTATGGGTCTGTCTTGTTTGTTGGTTTTTACCACTGAAATATTACTCACTACTTCGATACCTTTGATCACTTCACCAAAAACTGTATACTCACCATCGAGATGAGGTGCGCCACCATTGGTTTTGTAAGTTTCGCGCTGCAAATTCGAAAATTTATATTTCTGCTGCATGGAAACATTTTTTTCAACGATTTTCATTATTGAATCTCGGAAAATCAATTTGCTTTTATTGGAAATTTTTTTATTTTTCTCAAGACTATCCCATTTTAAAGAAAATTCTCTTAAAATAAGTTTTTCTTTTCGCTTTAGTTCCAAGCTGTCAAGTTTTAGGTCGGTAAACTTACGCCCCTGCACTATATAAAACTGTGCACCTGAAGATGCTCTATCGGGATTAATGTCGTCTCCATGTCGTGCTGCTGCAAGAGCGCCCTGTTTGTGAAAATATTCAGGATACAATATTTCAGCAGGAATAGTGTATGAAACATCACCCGTCCCAAGTATCTGATTTTTTTTAGCTTTTCGGGATGCTGGGTCGCCAGTCTGAATCATAAAATCGCGCATGACACGGTGAAAAAGAAGTCCGTTGTAATAACCTGACTCCACAAGTTTTACAAAATTATCGCGATGTAGCGATGATTCGGAATAAAGTTTCACAACGATAGTACCTTTTGTAGTTTTAAATTTAATTACCGGTTCATTATCATTGGTTTTATTACAGGCTGAAATGGCAAGAATAAAAACAATAATAAAGACGATTTTGTTAATAGCGGTTTTCATATTATTTTTTTGTTATTTTACAAAAGTAGTAAAAAGAAAAGAAAAGAAAGTTTGAAAATATCAATGATTTTGATTTATCAATAGTTCGTTATAAAAAATATAAATGTGAACGCTGAGATGCAAAAATGCAAAGAAAATCTTTTTTGTTTTCCTCTTCGCGCCCTTTATTTAAGAATCAAATAATTAACATGTTGTAAAAAAAATGAAAACTTTGAGTTCTTTGTGTTGAGTAATAAAATTAATCTTTTAAGAATAATATCACTACTGATCGATAAAAAATAGTGAAAAAAAAATTATATATTTGTTATTCTAAAAAATTCACCAAGTTAAGAGCATGTCAAAAATTTACGAACTTCCCATTAGTTACCGGTTAGTAAGAAGGTATATTAAATACACTTTCAAAGAATATTTTGATGAAATTACGATAAGAGGCATTGAAAATTTACCTGCGGATGCTCCAATAATTTTTGCACCAAACTTTATTTTTTCCGTACAATCAATCCACTACTTATCTTGCAAGAGCTGACATTTTTAACAATAAGTTTTTTGCCAAAATTCTTACTTTTATCAAAATCATGCCTGCATTCCGGATTAAAGATGGCTTTGAAAATTTGGGAAGAAACAATGAAATCTTTGAAATTTGCAAGGATATTTTAAAAAACAAGCAGAATTTATGCATAATGCCAGAGGGCAATCAAGAAATTGAAAGAAATGTAAGGCCGCTGGTAAAAGGGATTTTCCGCGTAGCATTTGCCGCCCAGGCAGAAACTACTCACGAAATTTTTATTGTACCCATTGGTTTGGACTACGATGATTTGTTCAACTTTGGCAAAAACTTAATTATTAATATCGGGAAGCCAATTAGTGTAAAAAGCTATATGCAAGCTTATATTGAAAATGGCGCTAAAACTACAAACGAACTAAGAAACACACTGCGAAATGCTTTAATAGATTTAACAATTCATATCGACACAAAAGAAAACTATGATTGCTTCGAAACGCTTTTTGAAATAGCTTGTAAGGGAATTTCTGAGCAGAATAAAATTTATAAAAACCCTGAAATGAAGTTTTTACTCAGAAAGAAAATTGCTCAAAAACTTGTAAAATTCGAAAGTGAAGGTCAGGAAAAAATAGAAAAATTAAATAATTTGCATGCTCGCTTGGGGAATTTGTCTGAAATATTAAATATTAAATCCGAGGATATTGAAAACTTGTATTTATCAAAAAAAAATATCTTTGTAGAACTACTGAAACTTGCATTACTGTTTCCGGTTTTCATGGTGGGGCTTTTAACAAATATATTGCCTTTTTACACTACTTTGCTCGTACGAAAAAAAACAGGCGTAAAATTCAAAGGATTTTTCAGTTCGGTATATTTTGCAACAGCAATAGCAAGCTTCCCGCTATTTTACATTTTTCAGGGAGCAGCTATCTCTTTCATGGGAGGTTTTAGTTTTTGGTTATTTCCGTTAATAATACCTTTGCAGTTTATTTTAGGAAAAGTTGCGTTTTATGGTTGGTATAAACCATATAAAAAACTATTGAGTAGTTTAAAATTGAGGAAGCTGAAAAAGGAATCATATGAAAATTACTCAGAATTAAAATCGATAACTGATGAAATAGTTTTATTGCTAAAACCGGAATAATAATTCTTGTTTAGAACAAAAAAAACTTTCCATGCATTACAGCAATGGAAAGTTTTTTTCAACCTAATTACTAAACCTTAAACCGATTTATTTTCGAGAAAATTTATTATGCTGCGTAAATTATTTAAAAGCAATGCAAAAAACAACGACAGCACTAAACCTGCAAATAAAGCAATTACAGAATACAACAGCCTGTTATTAATCGGATTGGCGATTACCACAAAACCGGATGGAAAATCTACGGGATTTATACATACTGCAAGATTATTTTCTGCCCATGATTTACGGGTATTGATTTCGAGCAATTCACCATAAAAAAGTTGTTTGCGACTTTCACCAACAATCAGTTTATTGTTCTCGAACTTGATTTGATCTTTGGCATCCTTGAAATACATTACTTTAGCCAAACTGTCGATACGTTGCAATTCCAAGTCACAAATTTTTATCTGATCGATAAACAATTTTTTCTGCGCTTCGAACTGGGAAGCTAATATCTGATTTGATGCAAAATACCTGGTCAATGCTTTCTGGAAAATTGGCACCTGTGCAATATTTTTTGTTTTTATCTGAATATATACACGGTCCTTCATTTTTACGTTCATAGTATCTTCCAATGAATGTGTATGCTTAAAATCTATTTTATCAGCACTTCCATCGGCAAGATAGTCGATAACATCAAAAGTACGAATGGCTAAAATATTTTTTGAAACACTATCCGGAACTCCCATTTTTGCGGCAATAGATAAGTTATTGTTATTAGCCATAGCCTGCTCCAGCTGTTTGCATATTTCTTTTACTGTTTGTGCATCGCTACCATGAATCACAGCCATGGCTTCAGCTTTATATCTTTTAACTGAAGGACGCGACAAATACAAACCGGCCGCAAAGCTTAATATTATAATTATTATTGTAGCCCATTTGTATTTATATAACAATTGTATGGACTTTCCTGAAATATTCACCAAACTGAAAAACGTTTTTTTTATCCACTGAAAAAAAATCGACAACAGTTGTAATAGATTTACTTCCTTAATTTCTTTTTGTTCGTTCATAATATTGAAAAGTTTCTTATTTAAAAATATAATAATTTTTTTGAAAATTTAATTTAAGTCTATCGAAATTTACTTACGTTCTCTGCATTCTCCGTATTATCAATATCCTCTGAATCAGCAACAAATTCTTCCCTTTCATCTTCCTCATCCCAAATTTTTTGAGGTTTCTGCGGTCCAGCATTTCTGAATATCACCGATAGTATTAACCCTGCAAAACCTCCTGAGAGATGCCCTTCCCACGAAATCGGATCGTTTACCTGCCATGGGAAAACATGCCAAACCATATTACCATACAAAAAAATAACAACAAACGAAATAGCAACGAGTGGTATATGCTTGCGTAGAATTCCGCTAAAAAAAAGAAAGAAAGCTATCGCGTAAATCAATCCACTTGCACCTATATGCCAGCTTTCGCGTCCGATAATCCACAAAATTGCACCGCTTGCCAAGTTTGAATAAATTAAAATTGGAATGGCGAGTGGCTTGTAAAAGTAAAACAAAGATATTGATAAAACGAAAAACGAAAAAATATTATTTAATAAATGCTTTATATCAGCATGAATAAAGATGTAAGTAAATACACCTGCAATACTTTTTAAACTTCGCGGATAAATACCTGCGCTGTGAAAATCATATTCCATACCTTTTTCGAATACAAATACCAATATCATAAACACCACAAGAACAGTTGGAATCAATAACACACTGATAAGCTGCCTGCGGTTTTCATGCTTGTTTTCATCGTCCGACATATAGATTTGCTGATTTTTTATCTGCAAAATTAAAGCTAAATGTAAATAAACGAAGAAAACACCGAAAAATTGTAATATAATTTCAAAAATTAAGTTCAGACAATAATCTTCAAATTTACAATAAATCATATAACAGTTTGATAAATTAACAGTTACATGACAGACAAACAATTTTTATGAAAATTACTTTTTTATGCCGCCTTTTAGCTGACAATTTATTGCAATTAATCAGAATTATTTTATTATTTTGCAATGCGAATAAATTTGAATTAGAAGTCGTCTTGACTTTTTAAAGAGTTAAACAATATTTAAAAGAAGGGAACGT
>CAYQWD010000078.1:0-9100 GCA_964420955.1 uncultured Paludibacter sp.
ACCATGGTTATTTGGCGGGCGATGACACCGATAGCCATATTGATACGCTTGCAAGATTTACGGATAAGAGCACCATTGCTTATGTGTATTGCGAAGATCCGGAAGATGAACATTTTACAGCGCTGCGCAAAATGAAAAAAGAACTTCGCAGTTTTCGCACATCCGAAGGAGGTTTTTACCGCTTAATTCCACTTCCTATGGCCGATGCAATGTACGATGAAGATGGAAACAGATTACCCGCAACTTATGCAAACTTTCTTATAATTAACAACGCAGTTTTAGTTCCAACTTACAATTCGCCAAAAGACGAAATTGCGAAAAAACAATTGCAGAAAGCATTTCCCGACAGGGAAATAGTAGGAATTGATTGCCGCGCGTTGGTAAAAGAGCATGGTTCGTTGCATTGCGTAACAATGCAATACACCGCCCCCCAGCCCCCTCCAAAGGAGGGGGAGATAAGTGTTGAATAAACTTTTCTGCAAAAAAACAGGTAATAATATTAAAAAATTTGATTTTTAAGTCAGTTTAAAATTTGTACAAACAATAATACAAACGCACTTTCCCCCACCTTTGGAGGGGGAAAGGAGGAGGTTTTATGAAAATCGCTTTAATCCAACAATCCAATACTTCAGATAAATTGGTCAATATTGCCAAATTGGAGAAAAATATACGAAGCTGTGCTGCACAAGGTGCAGAATTGATTGTTTTGCAGGAACTGCATAACGGATTGTATTTCTGCCAGACAGAAGATACAACAGTTTTTGATCATGCAGAAACTATTCCGGGTGCTTCAACCGAATTGTTTGGAAAATTGGCAAAAGAGCTTAGTGTAGTATTGGTTCTTTCTTTGTTCGAAAAACGGGCTGCCGGACTATATCATAACACAGCAGTGGTTATTGAAAAAGATGGTACAATTGCCGGTAAATACCGCAAAATGCACATTCCGGACGATCCTGCGTATTACGAAAAATTCTACTTTACGCCCGGCGATCTGGGTTTTGAACCAATTCCAACTTCCATCGGAAAACTTGGTGTGCTGGTTTGTTGGGATCAGTGGTACCCCGAAGCTGCACGCCTTATGGCGTTGGCAGGCGCTGAAGTATTGATTTACCCCACTGCCATTGGATGGGAAAGTACAGATACTGACGAAGAAAAAAACCGACAACTTAATGCATGGGTTACTGTTCAGCGCGGACATGCCGTAGCCAACGGATTACACGTACTCTCTTGCAACCGTACCGGACATGAAACTGATCCTTCAGGAAATTCAAACGGAATACTTTTCTGGGGAAATAGTTTCGTTGCAGGACCTCAAGGCGAACTTTTAGCGCAGGCTTCCAATCATCAAGAGGAAAATCTGATAGTTAATATCGATTTTAAACGTTCGGAAAATGTACGCAGATGGTGGCCGTTTTTCCGCGACAGACGCATAGATGCTTTTGGAGATCTCACTAAACGATGGAGAGAGCATTAAAGTGCCATAAGTGAAAAAAGGAAAGTAATAAAGTAAGCAATAAGATCAATTAAAAAAAATATATATAAAGAAATTTCTCTATTTTATAAACAAAAAACAAATTAGAAATTAATTCTTCGCCTAAACTCAGAGCATACTATTGCACCTGCAATTGCTACATTGAGCGATTCTGAAGCTTTTTTACCACTTGCAAATTCAGGAATCATTAATTTTTTAGTAACCAGTTTTTCTATTTCCGGTGAAATCCCTTTCCCTTCGTTCCCAAGTAAGATTATACCATCTCTGCTCAGTTTTTCAGTATAAATATTGCTACCCTCCATAAAAGTGCCGTAAACAGAAACAGATTTGCGAAGTTGTAAAATAATATCGGCAAGAGGGGTATAAAATACATTCACACTTGCCATTGCGCCCATACTTGCCTGTACAACTTTTGGAGCGAATGCATCGGCAGTTTCGGGCGAACAGATAATATCGGTAATTCCAAACCAGTCGGCAAGTCTGATAATGGTACCTAAATTTCCGGGATCCTGAATTCCATCGAGCATCAAGATAAGTTTGTTTTTCAGATTATTCACATCAAGGTTCTGTATCGGTTTACGGAATACAGCAATTATGCCCTGCGGAGTTTTTTGTTGCGACAACTTTTCAATATCATTTTCGGCAACTTCAAAATGTGCAAAACTTGCAGGTAAAGTATTTTCCTGAAACCATTCGGTGGTAGCAAACACTGTTTCGCAGGTAAATATTTTGGATAATTCATTTACCAGTTTAGTACCTTCGGCAATAAAAAATCCGGTTTCGTCGCGAAACTTCTTTTTGGCTAACGAATTAATAAATTTTATTTGATTTTTAGAAACAGGCATGCGCTACATTTTATCAATAATAATACAAAGCTAACAAAAGAAGTGGATTTTCTTTCATTTCATGCCATTATAAAATGAAAACTTTGCATATTTTTATCAGGTATATTTCTCTAAATTCAATTTTGTTCAGTTATATTTGTACTCATAAATGTTAAACGGATAAAAACCTGTCAGAATTTATACGCAAATATATTTTCAAAATTTTGTTAAATAATTTATGAATCATCTGAAAGCAATTTTATATATTTTTTTACTGCTGACAGTAACTTCGTGCAGTATTACCAAACACGTGCCCGAAGGCTCCTATTTGCTCGACAGGATAAAAATCAATACAGATGTAAATGATATTCCCAAAGAAGTACTTTCAGAATATTTAAGACAAACTCCCAATTCGCGGGTTTTTGGTATTTTCAAGATGCAACTGGCTATATATAATCTTTCAGGAAAAGATACCGCTAAATGGATAAACCGGACTTTGCGGAAAATTGGAGATGAGCCTGCAATGCTCAACCGGATACAGACTAAAATATCGATGCAGCAACTCACGCAACTTTATAAAAACAAGGGTTACATGCATGCTTCGATTGATACAATTATTACTTACAAGGATAAAAAAGCCAAAGTCGAATATCAAATTAAATCGAACAAGCCATATCGATTGGGAAAATATCAGGTTCAAATTGAAAACGAACTGCTAACTGCGATAGCGATGGACACATCACGGTCAACAATCAGACCTGACATACTTTTTGATACAGATTTATTTGAAGCTGAACGAAATCGTATCAGTTCGCAATTTCGTCAACTCGGGTATTATAATTTCAACAAGGAATTTTTGATATTTAATGCAGACAGCACATTTCGCAGTCACAAAGTTAATGTAACACTTGTTCTTAGCGATGAAGCTAATCCACGTTTCAATCCGAAAGCAAAAAGTATTTTTAACCGTTACAAGGTTAGAACGATTACTTTTTACAACCGGCGCGATATTTCTGTAGGTGCAAATGCACTGAACGCGCAGAAATTTGATACTCTTCAGGCTCGCGGATTTACACTTATAGGCGATGGCAATGACGAAATAAATATCAATACGTTGATTTACAACACATACATTAACCCTGGTAATATTTACAACGATGTATCTGTTGAAAAAACCTATTCAGCGCTTAATATGTTAGGTGCGGTAAAATATGTAAATATTAGCTTTAAAGAAGTTGACGATAGCAATCTCGATTGCCAGATAATTATTGTACCTTCCAAAACAATTTCGATGTCGGCTGAAGCAGAAGCTACTTTTACAGATGGATTTTGGGGAGTAGGAGGCAACCTTGGTATTGTCGACCGGAATTTTATGCGCGGAGCAGAAATGTTATCGGTTCAGGGAAGCAGTGCGCTCGAATGGCAAAACAGCGTTTTAGCGCAGGAATGGGGTGCACAACTTGGACTTCGATTTCCAATGTTTTTAATGCCTTTTATGAGTTTCGATGCACGGAGAAATCTTCATGCTAATACAGAAGTAAATACATCGTATATATATCAGTTTCGTCCCGGCGAATTTACAACTATCAATCTTGGTGGAGGATTAAAATACCGATGGTTACGAACAAGATATGTGCATAATTTTGAACTTGCCAACCTGAGTTACGTTTATTTTCCATCGTTTTCAGAAGAATTCAGGCAAACTTACCTCAATACTGGTCGGTATAACAAATATAACTACGATGATCATTTTATCCTGCGAATGGGTTATATGGGCTCATACAGTAGTTTTAATGCAGCTCGCCCTTTGCAAGACTACTCTACAATGCGTTACAGTATTGAATCGGCAGGCAATTTGCTCTATGGAATCAATAATACACTGAGAAGCAAAAAAACCGATGATGCATATCGTATTTTCAACATCCGTTATGCACAATATGTTCGCATGGAATACAACACAACCCACCATCAGATAATTGATGCAAATAACAGGTTTGTATTTCATTTAGGATCGGGAATTGGCGTACCTTATGGAAATGCCGAAGTAATTCCTTACGAAAGAAGATTTTATGCAGGTGGCGCGAACAGTGTAAGAGGCTGGAGCGAAAGCACGCTCGGTCCGGGAATTTACAAACGTATGGATGAAAAAAGGCGCGACTACAACCAGGTAGGAGATATAAAAATCGATTTGAGCATGGAATACCGTGCAAAAATGTTCTGGGTGCTCGAAGGCGCCGCTTTTCTTGATGCCGGAAATATTTGGACGATTAAAAACTATCCTGAACAGAAAGGCGGAGTTTTTGATCCGACTAATTTTCTTCGTCAATTAGCCATTGCTTATGGTGCAGGATTACGATTTGACTTCTCATTTTTTATTTTCCGTCTTGATGTGGGAGCGCGCCTCTTCGACCCAGTCCGCAATCGCAGGGAACAATGGCGCATAAAACCCAGCTCGAGCGATTTTGCGTTTCACCTTGCCATTGGATACCCGTTTTAGCTTCTTTTCAGTTAATGCTTTTTTCTTTTCTCCCATCAAATCGTAACTCATCCGATGGTAAGGAGTTGTGCCAAATTCCCGGATAGCATCCCTGTGTTTTTTTGTTGGATATGCCATATTCACATTCCAACCATAGTCAGGAAATTCAGTATGTAATTTTTGCATCAGTTCATCTCTGTGTGTTTTTGCCAATACCGATGCTGCTGCAATCGACATGTATTTACTGTCGCCTTTTACAATCGTTTTATGAGGAATATCTTTGTAAGGCTTGAATTTATTTCCATCCACGATAATAAATTCCGGTCGGATTTTCAATTTATCGATGGCTCTGTGCATAGCAAGAATAGATGCATTTAATATATTGATTTCATCAATTTCAGTATTACTGACTTCTGCCACAGCCCACGCCAAAGCTTCTTTTTCGATAATCGAACGAAGTTCATGGCGTTGTTTTTCTGTAAGTTGCTTGGAATCGTTGAGCAATTCATTTTTGAAATCGAACGGTAATATTACTGCAGCAGCAACTACCGGCCCGGCAAGGCAGCCACGTCCGGCTTCATCGCAGCCGCATTCAATTTTTTCACTTAATGAACTTTTCAACATAATAGCCTGCTTACAAAAGAATTTATTTTTTACCAATTCAACTTACAAATATAGAAAAACGGACTTTACTAATAAAATTGTAAAGTCCGCTCTTTTTGAAAATTGTTTGAGAAATTCACTTATTAAAGTGAAGTTGACAATTTTTTTTTAAACGCCTTATAAACCAATGAGTCTTTTTTTGTAACATTATTCTCTACAAAATCCGGAAATGAAACTTTTATTCGAAAGGTATCAGAAGTTAAAGAATCAACTTGATAATAATTTACCGATTTATTATTTAATTCCGGCGATTTTTGCATATAGTATCTCAAAGGGTACAAATTATATCTGTAAAATTCACCTGTAGATTTTACAGCACCTTTGGAACAGACAACTTTTCCGGTAATTTTACTGTTACCCTCGTTTTCGAAAATAAAACGTATAAGAGTTGTATCAACTCTGCCAGCGGGAAGAATTTCCACATATAAAGTTGATCCTTGCATTTTTTGATACTCTTTCTCTTCGCATGAAAATAACATAGCGATAACAGCAAGGAATAAAATGGCATTTTTCATTTTTTCAATTTTTAAAATATACGATAATTAATTGAAACTACGATACAGAAAATAAAAAGTTGCACGATATAATTTGCAAAAATTATACTAAAGAATTAACAGAGTGTTTCAAAATTATAAAATTATCTTTTTAGAATTAGCAACTCCGCTTGTATTTGTAGTTTTCAGAATGTAAACACCTTTACGATATGAACTCACATCAATTCTGTCAGTGTTTCCGTTAAATACTTCTTTTCCTTCCACTGAAAACAAAGAAACCGGAACAATTTCAGAAATTATGATAGTCTTATTCTGTAGTCTGCTTGTAATTCCATTAAATTCCGGGTTTCTCACACCTGAAACAACGAAAAGCGATGCCGGATCAGAACCTTTGGGTGCTACTTCAGGCACTGTGCCGGAAAAAACTTTAATTTGATGTACTCTGGCAACCTGCTGCTGACCAAGAGGAGAATGTACCGCAGTAAATTTACTACCATCTGTTTTAGTAGGATTTGCATGAATTGAATCACCATCCCAAATTCTTACCCTAAACGAAATTAATGCATCGGGATCAGCTTCGAGTCCAATCATTTCTTCATATTCGTATCCTCTTTCAGTTAAACCTCCCAAGCTGTTAGTAATATTACTTGGTACCCAACGCAATGGTTTCCAACCTTTACCATCATGATAATTAATATCTGCTTTAAATCCACGTTTCCATGCTGTTGAAGAAAATGACCACTGTATTCGTTCGCAAGCAGGAATACTGTCAATTTGGATATAACCATGTCTGCTAAAAGTAGTTCCGGACTGGCGACTAAGTTCAATAAATCCTTTTTTACTCCAGATATCAGCAGGGAAAATTGTGTTGTTATTTGCATAACATTCTACCAAAGCACCGGATGAAGGATTTAATCCATTATTCACTACTTTTTCGTAAGCGCTACCATAAAAATTGGGTGCAAAAGCGCATAAATAATATTTAACCGGCCATTGTAAACCTGTAGGTACACTTTTTAATTGATCATCGAGTGTATAAATCGGAGTTTTAAAAAAACCTGTACCCCAGTTAGAAGTTGTTGCTCTGCCATCTGCTCCATTGTGTTGCGGTAATGCAGTATCTGTAACTTTTTCAAAATCAATATCCATAATTTTGTACCATGCAGAATTGGTCCATTTTGGGGCTTGGGTAACCGAAACATAAGCTTTGGATGCAAAATCATATTCAAAATACGTACACTGGGCTTTTGTAAAATTTGAAGCGAGTGTTATTACAAAAAATAACGTTAAAAGAGTAATTTTTTTCATGATTGTAGAAATTTTAAAAGTTTATTCTGTTGTAATATGGACGATATGTCATTTATTCTGTAATCAGTATTGGATAATTTCTTAATTCTTTATGATTTTAAGTTTCTTGCTTTTTTTATTAACCCCTGAAAGCTCTACAAAATAAATACCGCTGTTAAGTTCACTAATATCAACTATGTATTCGGGAGTCAGTTTCATTATTTTTACAGTTTTACCCATGACATCGAAAATCTGTATTTTATGTAAATATTCTTCTGCAATTACTGTAAACGTATTTTTGGTAACCGAGGGGTAGATTTTTGCATCGATAAAGTTCTTCACTTCTACTGCTGATAAAAAATTATGTTCAATATGTTCGCCCATTAAACTGTTTAAATAAACTTCGAGTGCAGTGTAACCTTCAGCTGTAGTCAGATTTCTGTCATCGGCATTTGAGGGATTTAATCCATTGGCAAGTTCCCAGTTGTCAGCCATTCCATCATTGTCGTTATCAACCGGAGCCTGAGCTGCAGGATATGCCAAATAACCTTCGGCATTGTACGATTTGTCAATTATTCCCCATTTCCCCTGCGATGCTTTAAAAATCGATGTCCCGGTTTTCACTTCACGTATAATTCTGCGCTCAACCGAATCACGATTAACTGTTCCGACTTTTTGCACAACAGAATTGTATGCATCTTCAGCAGTTTGAATATTAATTTTATAGGGTTCGTATCCTACCCATTTTCCCATATAAACATTGGCTACGGGTGGCATCAACATAGTATCGGATTTAATATTATTCTGGGTTAAGCCTGTAGCTCCATAATCCACACTAAATCCTTTCCAGTTATCAGCATTATAATTTGCATTCCCTTCCATAATATTGCCACTTACGTGCCATCTTGGAGTATTTGCACCTGTAATTAAAGTCCCAACGCTAAAAAATATTCGAGAAGCATCGGTGCCAGGTCCGGGCTTATAATAATTACCAACAAAATTAGCTGTATGCGAACGGGCAGTTCCGGCAAATAATTCACCTCCATAAGGAGCGCCCTGACGACCCCAGTTGTAGTTCACATTATTTATGAATTCAATAAAAACTCTGACCTCATTGCTAGTTCTTGCTCCGTTTAAACGTGGAGAGCGGGAATAATTATGCGCAAACAAATTATGATGCCATGTAGCGCTTGAACCGCCACATTGCCCGCCATAGCCGCGGTTTCCTTTACCATGTCCATCATCAAAAAGTCCTTCATGAATTATAGACCATTGTACGGTTGTAAATATGTTATCGTACATGGTTATGTTTTCTTCGCCCGACCAGCCAAAAACGCAATGGTCAAAAATAACTCTTGTTGCATTTTCGCAGCCCATTGAACCTCCGGGAATAAAAGTACTGTCGTCGGCATTTTCTCCAATTCTGAATCGAACATTGCGTACAATTAAATCAACTGAGCCACCTAAATTAACTTTAGAATTTCGAATGGTAATACCTTCGCCAGGAGCAGTTTGACCTGCTATGGTTAAGTTTGCACGCGAACTTCTGATTTCATTCAGATTTTTGCCGCTTATTATGTAAGGTTTCAGTTTAATTGTGCCCGAAACCCTGAAAATGACAGTCAAAGGTTGACCAGGAAACTGTCTTAATGCCCAGCGGAAACTGCCTGGAATTTCCGGCTCCAAATTGTTGTATGCAATATAATCATCGAGATTGGTAACAAAAACAACCTGCCCGCCCCGTCCGCCTTTGGCATATTTTCCATAACCTTCAGCAGTTGGAAAAGCCGGAGTAAGCTGTTGGGAAAAAACGCTAAGGGAAAACAATAAGAATGTTCCGATAAAAAGTAATGCTTTTATTATC
>CAYQWD010000079.1:0-694 GCA_964420955.1 uncultured Paludibacter sp.
TTTGCTTTGATTATGCCAAACCTGCAGTATTACATTTTCTACTTTCGAACTGCAAATACTGGCTCGAAGAGTTTAACTTCGATGGTTTCAGATTTGATGGTGTAACATCTATGCTTTATCGAAGCCATGGTTTGGGCGAAGATTTTGGCAATTACTCATCGTATTATAATCTGAATCAGGATGGTGATGCTATTTGCTACCTTACACTGGCAAATAAACTGATACACGAAGTGAAACCAAATGCTATAACTATTGCCGAGGAAGTAAGCGGCATGCCCGGTCTTGCAACAAAATACACCGATGGTGGTATTGGCTTTGACTTTCGGATGGCAATGGGTGTACCGGATTTCTGGATAAAGTATATTAAAGAAGTAAAAGACGAAGACTGGAAAGCCGGACATATTTTCTGGGAACTCACAAATAGACGTATAGATGAAAAAACCATTAGCTATGCCGAAAGCCACGATCAGGCTTTGGTGGGCGACAAAACTATTATTTTTAGATTGATAGATGCAGAAATGTATTGGCACATGCAAAAAGGGGACAATACTTACATGGTAGACCGCGGCATAGCTCTTCACAAAATTATTCGATTAATTACTGCAGCAACTATCAATGGTGGATATCTCAATTTTATGGGTAATGAATTTGGTCATCCAGAATGGATTGATTTTCCGAGAGAAGGAAATGGATG
>CAYQWD010000079.1:760-9031 GCA_964420955.1 uncultured Paludibacter sp.
AAATGTTGGAACTCATAAATTCGGTTCCCAAATTTAACAAAACTCAAATAAACCAGCTTTGGGATAACGAAGGTGATCAGATCGTAGCTTTTCAGCGAGAAAATTTAATTTTTGTTTTTAATTTTAATGGACAAAAATCCTTTGTTGATTATGGAATTCTTGCTCCCGAAGGCGTTTATAAAATTGTTTTGAATACAGACAACATTGATTTTGGAGGATTTGGCTCAATAGATGAAACCATGACATATTTTACTTTACCACAAGTTTCCGAAAGTGCTCCTGACAAACGTTGGTTAAGATTGTACATTCCCGCTCGAACTGCTCTGGTGCTCCGAAAACAATAAAATGTATAATTCAAACAAAAAAACCTGACAAATACAAAAATTATCAGGTTTTTTTGTTTGAATTTGTTTTTCTACTTTTCAGGACATTAAAGTGCTTATTTTCTCAGCTATAATTTTCATTTCTTCGGAAGAAAATTTCATTTTGGGCTTATGGAAATCCATATCAGTTTCGTTCATTAGAGGCACCAAATGAATGTGTGCATGTGGCACTTCCATACCAAGTATAGCCACTCCTACCCTTACGCATGGTACTGCTTTTTGAATTGCCAGAGCAATTTTTTTTGCAAAAACCATCATGCTTGCCAACGTATCGTCTTCAAGCTTAAATATGTAGTCTTCTTCAATTTTAGGTACTACAAGTGTGTGTCCTGCACTCAAAGGGTTGATATCCAAAAATGCAAAAAATTTTTCGTTTTCTGCTATTTTGTAACAAGGAATCGTCATTTAGTTGTTTTAATAAGTTTTATTGCTATTTTCGATTTATTCAAAAAATCAGTCTTTCGGATTAATTGCAAATTGTTTACAATCCAATGTCAAGTACTTCAAATTCCATTACGCCCGAAGGCACTACCACTGTAGCGATATCACCAATTTTTTTACCTAATAATCCCTTAGCTATGGGTGTGGCAACAGAAAGTTTAGCCTCTTTAATATTTGCTTCACTTTCCGAAACAATGTGATAAGTCATAATCTGTTCCGTTTTCAGATTTTTAATTTTTACACGAGTAAGAATTTGAACAACACTTGTATTAATGCGCGATTCATCAATCATACGGGCTGAAGCGATAGTCTCTTTAAGTTGCATAATTTTCATTTCGAGCAAACCTTGCGCTTCCTTTGCTGCATCATATTCTGCATTTTCCGATAAATCACCCTTATCGCGTGCTTCTGCAATCATTTTCGAAATAGCCGGTCTTTCTACTGTTTCGAGAGTATTCAAGTCATCAACCAATTTTTTATAACCATCAGCGGTCATGTAAGTTATTGCCATAGTATGTGAGTTATTTGTTTTTTTTATATTTCAATGGGTCGTTATAAAATATCACAATGTGTATTAAATCAAGCTGTTATGTATTGATAATATTATTATTCTAAAAAAATTAATTTAGTTACCAAACGCAAAGGACGTAAAGTTTTCAATTTTTACAACATATTAATAATCTGACTCTTAAATGAAGGACGCGAAGAGGAAACCTTAAAAGTTTTCCTTCGGGTCTTTGCATCTTCGCATCTTTGCGTTCGCAATAATATTTTGCATAATGAACTATTGTTATTTAGCATAAACAAAAAAGAATTCCGACTATTTGCCGGAACTCCTGTTAATTAATTTTGCAGATGCAAATATATAATTTTTTTTACATTAGGAGCATATTGTATTCTTTTTTTTTAAAACAATCAATACTTTCGATGGATAATTTCTGAAAAAATTATTGCACGGCGCGCATCTTCGGGCGACTCAATTACAAACTCCGAGTTTTGAGTATCGGAAATTTCATCAATATTGTATGTTGGTCTTTTCACTTCTACTCTAACAGGTTTTACTTGTTTATGCGCTTTAATTTTTGTGAAATCTGAAGCAGTTTCGTAACTGTCGGCTACACCATCGAAAATAGTTTTTGTTTTATTTATTTCCTGTTTTGAATACACAGGCCAGTTTACTGTTGCGGGTGCTTCTTCACTAATTGTTCGAGGTTTGGTTGTTTCTTCTCTCGTTGGAAAAACCACAACATCTTCTGGTTCATATTCTTCATCACTCTCTGATGTTTCCGACAAAGGTTTTGAAATTTTTTTCTTTTTTAGCAAACCAGCAAGTGAAAATACAACTAAAAGTATCAGGTAAAAATAATCGCCTATGTCTTCCATAAAATGCATATATTTAGTGTCTGCAAATATAATCAATTATAGTCCGAAATTCAAATAAAATCGTAAAAAACTATCAGCAACTACGTTGTCGTTGTATGAAAATTTTCATTAATTAATTTTTTTCAAAGCATTTGATAATTTATATTTTCAATCACTACTGACCGATAAAAAAAAGTTTGAATTAATTTTTTAGCTTGTTAGATTCCTCACTATTTTCGGAATGACACACAATCAATAAGTTAGGTTTTTGAGAGGAGGCAGGTTGGCTGCGAAGCCGCCAACCAGCCTCCTCACAACCAACATCAATACAAAGCATTGTCATTCAGAGCGTAGCGAAGAATCTCAGATGTTTAGTCGGTTAGTAGTGATTTTCAATCATATATGAAAATGAAAAAATATGTTAGTAAATAAAAACAACTATAACACAATCCCGTTCCGAAGTTTCGAGTTCGGGAACACAGATTTATGTGTACCGATAGCTAAGGGGATATTTGGAAGATGAGTTAGAGATACAAAACTGAACTCCGTAGGAGTTTCCTCCCTTTATGAATATGCTGGCACGAGGAATAACTACTGAGTTTATTTTCCATATATTCCCCCCCCCTCGATTGAAATCAGTGGTTTTGCACAGAGCTCACCTACGGTGCGATGATTAGTAGAAAATTGATATAAATTAATTTAGACCGCATACTTATTATACATTAAAAAAATACGAATTAAATTCATATTAAATCATGCAAGCAAGTGTTGTAAAGTGCAAAAAATCCAAATTTGGAATTACCCCACAGACCGCAAATAGCGGTCGTTCGGTATCAGAGACCAATCGGATAAAATTTTGCAAGCAAGATTGGATTAAAATAAGTAACTGAAATCATCTTGCCAAAGGCGAGATTAAAATCTGTTTAAAATCCATTTAATCAGCGTTCTATTTTCTTCAAAAACATAAATATATAAATTTCTGTCATGTACTTAGCAATTCAACTTCAAACAACATGTTTGACAAATGGGTTTTAATATTCTGATTTGAAGATGTATTTTTGCAGATTATTATAAATTAACAAAAATGACAAAGGAAAATAAAGATCACAATAAAATTATAACCGAAAAATTCAACGATAAAAAACTATATATCGAAACTTATGGCTGTCAGATGAATGTGGCTGACAGTGAGGTTGTTGCTTCGATTATGCAAATGGATGGTTTTGAATTGACTGAAAATATAAATGATGCCCACGCAGTATTTTTGAATACCTGTTCGGTACGCGACAATGCCGAGCAAAAGATTATTCATAGGTTACAACACATCAATGCCCTGAAAAAGAAAAAGAAAAAAATGATTGTGGGCGTAATAGGATGCATGGCTGAGCGGGTAAAAGAAGAGTTGATAAGCAAACACAAGGTAGATGTAGTGGTGGGACCCGATGCATATTTAGACATTCCTAACCTGATAAACAGCGTAGAACAGGGCGAGAAAGCAATAAATGTAGAACTTTCGAAAACCGAAACTTATAAAGATGTATTACCTACACGTATCGGTAAATCAATTTCAGGTTTTGTATCAATAATGCGTGGATGCGATAAATTTTGCACATATTGCATTGTTCCTTACACACGTGGAAGGGAAAGAAGTCGAGAAGTCGATAGTATTTTGAATGAAATACGTGATCTTGAATTGAAGGGCTATAAAGAAGTTACATTGCTTGGACAAACTGTAAATTCTTACAAGTTCACCAATTCCGACGGAACTTTTATTGATTTTCCAAAACTTCTTGCAATGGTTGCTGAAATGGTTCCCGAAATGCGTATCAGATTTACATCACCCCATCCAAAAGATATGAATGATGAAACTATTGAAATTATGGCAAAATACCAGAATATTTGCAGGTTTATACATTTGCCTGTACAGTCGGGCAGTAATAAAATACTGAAAGCCATGAACCGTAAATATACTCGCGAATGGTATATAGACAGAGTTGAAGCTATGCGCAATAAAATACCAGATGTAGCAATTGGCACCGATATTTTTTCAGGTTTTCCAGGCGAAACGGAAGAAGATCATTTGCAATCACTCGATTTAATGCAGAAAATAAAATTTGATTTGGCTTTTATGTTCAAATACTCTGAACGTCCGGGAACATTGGCTGCAAAAAAAATGAAGGACGACGTACCGGAAGAAGTAAAAGTCCAACGACTTAATGATATTATAGCTTTACAAAACAAGACAACAAAACTAAGCAATCATAATGATATCGGAAAAATCTACGAAGTATTGGTCGAAGGTTTTTCAAAACGATCGCAGGAGCAAATGTTCGGCCGAACTTCACAAAACAAAGTAGTGGTATTTCCTCGCGAAGGAAGGTACATAGGCGAATTTATTTATGTAAAAATTAAATCTGCTACCTCAGCCACCCTAATCGGCGAAATTGTTTCAACACGAAAATAAAAATGGAATATTATTGAAATTTATATTACGGAAATATTTCCGTAATTATTTGCTGTATCGAAACAATTTTGTAATTTTGTGCAACTTTTCCGAAAAGAAATTCTTCGATTGTAAAAATCTATGTATCAACCTATTAATACATTATTACACCAAAAAAATTACAAATTCAAAAAACAAAAATATCTATGTGGTTAATTAATTCTTCAATCGGGCGAAAGCTCATTATGAGTATTACAGGAGTTTTCCTTGTATTATTCCTGCTTTTTCATGGCACAATGAATTTTGTTGTGTTATTTTCTGCCGATGCATACAATGCTATATGTGCATTTTTGGGAGCTAACTGGTATGCACTGATTGCAACAAAAATTCTGGCTATCGGATTTGTGATACATATTATGTACGCCATATATCTAACTTATCAAAATAGAAAAGCACGTGGTGGTGAAAGTTATGCCGTATCGAAAACACAAAAAGGAGTTAGTGTGATATCGCAAAATATGTTTATTTTGGGTGCTGTTGTACTGGGTTTTATGGCGCTGCACCTGTATCAGTTTTGGGCTAAAATGCAATTGGTTGAAATTAGCCACAAAATGGGTTGCCACACAGATGAAAGTATACTTGCAACCGCCGCAGATGGCGCTTATTGGATTAAACACTATTTCAGCCAGCCGGTTTATTCTATACTCTATATTGTTTGGCTGCTAGCTTTGTGGGCTCACTTAACACATGGCATTTGGAGTGCTTTACAAACAGTTGGTGCCAGCAATAGCGTATGGTTACCACGTATTAAGGTGATTGCAAATATCATTTCAACAATAATCATATTGTTATTCATCTCTATTCCGGTATATTTCCTGTTAGGTTTCAGTATCTAAATTGTAAATAGTAAATAGTAAAATTGTAAATAAGATTATGGCAAAAAATCCATATACTACTACGGTAGAAAGTCCGAATATAGACGCTAAAATCCCTGCAGGGGCATTAGCCGAAAAATGGAGCAATTACAAAGCTCATCAAAAATTAGTAAACCCTGCAAATAAACGTCGACTTGACATTATAGTTGTTGGAACCGGATTAGCTGGCGCCTCAGCTGCAGCATCGCTCGCTGAACTTGGATTTAATATATTGAACTTTTGTATTCAGGATTCACCACGACGCGCTCACTCAATTGCTGCCCAAGGTGGTATCAATGCAGCGAAAAATTATCAAAACGATGGCGACTCGGTTTACCGTTTATTCTACGATACAATAAAAGGAGGAGATTATCGTGCCCGCGAAGCCAATGTTTATCGCTTAGCCGAAGTATCGGGAAGCATAATAGACCAATGTGTGGCTCAGGGAGTACCTTTTGCACGTGAATACGGCGGCTTGCTCGACAACCGTTCGTTTGGTGGAGCACAGGTTTCACGTACTTTCTATGCTAAAGGTCAAACCGGACAACAATTATTATTAGGTGCGTATTCGGCTTTAAGCCGTCAGATTGGCAAAGGTCAAGTGAAACTGTACTCACGCTACGAAATGCTCGATGTAGTAATCGTTGATGGACGTGCCCGTGGTATTATTGCCCGTAACTTGGTAACCGGAAAAACCGAACGTTTTTCTGCTCATGCAGTAGTAGTTGGTAGCGGAGGATACGGAAATGCATTTTTCCTGTCAACCAATGCAATGGGTTCAAACGGCTCAGCTGCAATTCAGATGTATAAAAAAGGTGCATACTTTGCAAATCCCGCTTATGCTCAAATTCATCCGACATGTATTCCTGTACATGGCGATTATCAGTCAAAATTAACACTGATGTCGGAATCCCTGCGTAACGATGGTCGCATTTGGGTACCAAAGAAAAAAGAAGATGCTGAAGCAATTCGCGAAGGCAAGAAAAAAGCAACTGACTTAAGCGAGGACGAACGCGATTACTATCTGGAACGTCGTTATCCTGCTTTCGGTAACCTTGTACCACGAGACGTAGCCTCACGCGCAGCAAAAGAACGTTGCGATGCAGGTTTTGGAGTTGGAAATACAGGTTTAGCTGTTTATCTTGATTTCTCATCAGCAATACAACGTTTGGGTGAAAACGTTATACGTGAACGCTACGGTAACTTATTCCAGATGTACGAAAAGATTGTGGATGAAAATCCTTATAAAACACCCATGATGATTTATCCGGCCATTCACTACACAATGGGTGGTATTTGGGTTGATTATGAATTGCAAACCTCTATCAAAGGTTTATTCTGTATCGGCGAAGCAAACTTTTCCGATCACGGAGCTAACCGCTTAGGTGCATCTGCTTTAATGCAGGGATTAGCCGATGGGTATTTCGTTTTACCATATACTATTCAAAATTATTTAGCAGACCAGATTCAGGCGCCTCGTTTAAGTACCGATTTACCAGAATTCGAAGAAGCTGAAGAAGGAATAAAATCGAAAATCGAGAAAATAATGAAGATTCAGGGCAATCGCACGGTAGATTCAATTCACCGTGAGCTTGGATTGGTAATGTGGGATTTTGTAGGTATGGGACGTACTAAAGAAGGTTTGGAACATGCATTGGAACGCATCAAAGAAATTCGCAAAACTTTCTGGACAAAAGTATATGTTCCCGGACAAAGCGCTGATTTGAATGTAGAACTCGAAAAAGCATTACGTGTTGCCGACTTTATTGAAATAGGCGAACTAATGGCACGCGACGCTCTTATGCGCGAAGAATCGTGTGGAGGACACTTCCGCGAAGAATACCAAACACCCGAAGGTGAAGCACTTCGTAACGATGAAGAATTTTCATTCGCTTCGTGCTGGAAATTCAATGGCGAGGGCGAAGAACCTTTATTGTTAAAAGAATCACTTGAATATGAATTTGTGAAACGTCAACAACGTAATTATAAAGCTTAAGTTAGTTACGAGTTTCAAGTTACGAGTTACGAGAATATAAAGATTTTAGTAATACGTAATTTGGAAATTGAAATAAAAGAAGAATATGATAAGTCATAAAGAATTATAAGTTTGGCAAGAAAGGATTGAGTTAGTGAAATCAATTTACGAAATCACAAAATCATTTCCTGCCGGCGAACAATTCGGATTGACTTTGCAAATGTGAAGAGCTGCTGTTCAAATCCATTGAATATTATAAAAGGATGTGGACGAAATTCAAATAATGAACTAATATATTTTCGCTACATTACTTTAGGATAAGCCTCTGAATTGTAAACTCAACTTATTATTTCACAGGAATTAAATTTTCAAGACAAAGAGAAAAGGGAACATTTACAAAATTTGAATTTTGAAATAATAAAAATGACTTCTTCACTTATAAATTCAATAAAAACTCGTGATGAAAAATCTCATAACAAATTTCTAACTGAAGTTGCAGTTCAGTTTTTGTAACTTGTAACTTGTAACTTGTAACTTATTATAAAATGGAAAAAAGTATCAATATAACATTAAAAGTTTGGCGTCAGGCCAGTCCAAAAGTAAAAGGCGGATTTATCAGCTATAAAATGGACAATGTATCGACCGACAGTTCGTTTCTAGAAATGTTGGACGTTTTGAATGAGCGATTGGTTAAAGAACGCAAAGAACCAATTGCATTCGACCACGATTGCCGCGAAGGAATTTGCGGTATGT
>CAYQWD010000080.1:0-978 GCA_964420955.1 uncultured Paludibacter sp.
CCCGTGTTTCAATGGCTGGAAAATAGCGCCTCCAGCACCAAATGTATTATCAACAATAAGCGGAATGCCATGTTTATCGGCAAGGGCTGCAATCGCTTCGAAGTCGGGTACATTCAAATCGGGATTGCCTATAGTTTCCAGGTAAATCGCTTTGGTATTTTCGTCAATCAATGCTTCAAATTCTTCAGGAACATCATTTACCACAAATCTTGCTTCCACGCCAAGGCGTTTAAATTGAACTTTAAATTGATTGTAAGTTCCCCCGTATAAGTGTGAAGTACTGACAAAATTATCACCGTTTTGCAAAATATTATTCAGTGCAATAAACTGTGCTGATTGTCCTGAAGAAGTTGCCAAAGCAGTAACGCCACCTTCGAGCGCTGCGATGCGTTTTTCGAACACATCGGTTGTAGGGTTCATCAATCGGGTATAAATATTTCCGAATTTGCGTAAAGCAAATAAGTCTGCTCCGTGTTGTGCATCGTCAAAAACGTAAGATGAAGTTTGATAAATTGGAACAGCCCTTGCATTTGTGGTTTTGTCAACCTGCTGACCTGCATGAATTTGCAAGGTTTCAAATTTTTGTTCGTTTGTCATTATTTTATTATTTTAAATTCGATTAATTGTATCTATATTTTATTGGAGTAGGGTTTGACAAATTGTCATTAACAGGACAACGTCCTTTTACGGTTTCAATTAAAAATGATTCCTTATTTTTGTCAACATTGGTGCTTAATTTAATTTCCACGTTGAGCGATTTAAATCCCGCACGATCTTCATTGGACAGTCCGAGAAATTTAGCAGGATTTATATCTCCATCGATATTTATTTCGAGGTTATAAATTTCGATATTTAATTCTTTGGCTACTATTCCGAACACCACATTAAGACATCCTGCATAGCCGGCTAAAAGGTATTCTACAGGGTTTGCAGCCGAATTTTCGCCGCCGAGTACTACAGGTTCATCAACAATGAGTT